>DBEXQE010000376.1:0-12729 GCA_048167245.1 Christensenellales bacterium
GAAAGAGTTGATATTATTTATCCACGGCGGCGGAGAGTGGTGTGAAGAACGGCAACAGGCGGCGCGGCGGCGAATGAGTGTACTTAAACGTACTCGATTGAGCCGACGCGCCGCACGTAGTCGCTATACGCGCCCGTATACGCCGCCGTTATTTGCTGTCGTAAGCAACTCCCCAATCAACTCCCCTATCGGGGAACTTAGCCATATTCGACATCACGTAGCCGAGCTTTTCCCACTCGGCGATGCGGATAAAGCGTTTTTTCGTACCGAACGTGAACCTTATACCGCCGCGCGCGATCTCAAAATCCTTGTCGCCGCGCCCGTGAGATATGCCCGACGCCGTTTTTATCTCGCCGAGTTCGTAGCGGTTGAAACGGATATAACCCGAGCCGTAGCGCAGAAACACGGACTCGTCGTCGATAACGGCGTCGTACTTTCGGCGGCACTTCAACAGCAAAATAACGGCGCACGCTATAAAACACGCTCCGAAAAAGCCGATAAGGCAACCGAAAATCACTACGAGATACATTTCGGGTCTGCCGCTTTTGCCCGACGCAAGGAACGAAAAATGCGCCGCGACAGACAAAAGCACTATCGCGCCCGCCGACACGGCGATGAGCGCGATCAGGTGAACGACCGACTTTACGGTAACGCCCGCAACGAACCGAACGCGACCGTCGTTGCAATTTACTTCTTTCGTGTATTTCATATCACAGCTCCGCAACGAGATCTTTGAGAGAAAACGCGCCGCTTTTAAGTTTCAGCTCGTAGAGTTTATTTCCGCGCTCGTCGGTTACGGGAACGACGGAAAAAATATCCGGGTGCGTCAGATAAAGGCTCGCGATAAAATCGTATATGAACGAGTTGTCTTTGTGCCGCGCTTCGGCAAGTTCGACCGCGCGGTCTATAAGTCTTTTTACAAGCGAAGTTTCTCCCGACCGACAGCCCGCGAGATTGAACGCGGCGTCCCTGCACGTGTCGAGCGTGGCTATAACGTGCGGATACAAAAGGCAGTTTTCGTACGCCTGCGGGTCGAGCGCCTGATTGAATTCCATTCCGTGAAAATTCGGCTTTTCTTTAACGACGCCCGCCATTATGACGAGTTCGGCTTCGGGCAGTTTTTTCATGAGTTTTTCGGTTACCGTGAGCGGCCCGAGCGATAAGATAACATAGTCCTTGCCGTTGCCCGAAAGCGAATCCGAAAATTCCGCATAGTCGATATACGGATATTTTCCGCTCTCCTTTATAAGGTCGCCCATGCCGTCGCCGCCGTGAACGTCGGGCAGTACGGCGAACTTTTGATCGTTTTCGTCCGTTCTCACGAGCGTTACGAGTTTTTCGTCCGCGCCCGCCGCGTCGAGCAGTTTGCGCGCGTTATTAAGCGACGTTTCCGCCGAAACGTTTCCCGCGACCGCGACGATAAATATTTTCTCGAAAGCGTCTTTCCGCCCGAGTAGATACGCGCCCGCGACCGCGTCGTCAAGCCCGTAGTCGGATAGAATTATAAGTTTTTTCATAAATTTCTCCTTTTGACCTTAATAAGTAAAAAGAAATCAACCTTATCAGTATAATTTTATTTGTCATTTCGACCGAAGTGAACAATAGTGAACGAAGCGGAGAAATCGCTCCGAAATTTATATATTTAAGCGATTTCTCCACGCGCGACTTCGTCGCTTGGTCGAAATGACAGTCTGACTGTACAGAGTTGCTCGTTGCGTTTTTCTCGACTACGCTCCGCTCCGCTCGAAATACTCGCCTGTGGCTCTTGTACTCGCTTTGCTCGTGGCGGGCGCTTCGCTTGGCTAAGGGCGTTCGCTCGCAAGCTCGCTCGGCTGAGAACAGTACTTTGGAATACGCCGTAGGCGGTGCGGGTGTGGGCAATTCGCCGTAGACGGCGGTGCGGGTGTGGGTAATTCGCCGTAGGCGGCGGAGAGCGGTGCGAAGACGGGCAACAGGCGGCGTGGCGGCGAATGAGTGTATATCTAATACTCGATTGAGCCGACACGACGCACGTAGCCGTTATGCGCGCCCGTATACGCCGCCTAATACAGTTCTATCGTAAAAGTCGACCCCTTCCCCACTTCCGACTCGACGAATATCTTCCCGCCCATCATTTCGACGATGGACTTAGCGATCGTAAGTCCGAGTCCGCTGCTGCCCGACTCTCTGCCGCGCGCTTTGTCGCAACGGTAAAATCTGTCGAACACTTTCGGCAGATCTTCCGCGGAAATGCCTATGCCCGTATCGGTTACGCGGATAACGGCTTTTTCGCCTTCCAGAAACGACGAAACGCGGATCTCGCCGCCCGCGGGAGTGTATTTTATCGCGTTGTCGACGAGCGTGCGCACGGATTCGAGCAACATATTCTTATCCGTATCCACGGTTATCTCCGCGTCGCCGTTGAAAGTTATCTTGTGAGTCGTGTTCACAACGCGATAGCCGTCCACCATATCGTCGAGAACTTCGCACAGATTGAACCGCGTGCTGTTCATGCTGAATTTGCCGAGCTTTGCCAGGAGCAATAGCTGTTCGACTATTCTTTTCATGTTGTCGGATTCGCGGCTTATCGCTTCGATGCCTTCTTCAAGTATCGCGGGATCTTTCGCGCCCCAACGCTTCAACAGGTTCGAATATCCCTGAATAACGGCTATCGGCGTTTTGAGTTCGTGGCTCGCGTCCGAAACGAAGTGCGCCTGACGCGTGAACGATCCTTCCAAGTTATCGAGCATTTCGTTTATGCGGTCGGTAAGCTCGCGGATCTCGTCCTGCGTGTCTATTTCTTCGAGCCGCTCCGACAGGTTTTCGGAAGTTATGTCGTCTATCTTGTCGCTCATTTTGCGGATAGGGTTCAGCATGAGCGTGGAAACGACCGCCACGAGCGCCATGAAAACGACGCAGAAAACTATATCGAGAATAACGGAAGTTACGGTGAGCTGTTTTATATACGCCGCCGCCTGAGCCGTGTCGGGCAGTCTTTGGCGCATGGAACTCACGTAAAACGACGTGAAAAACGCCAGGATCAGCGCGAAAACGAGCGTGTAGATTATAAGCATTTTCACCGAAACCGACACTTTTACTTTCTTCGTGAACCACTTGTAAAGCATTATGAGCAGCGTTATCGGAAAAAACACCCATTTGAGTACGGTCAGCGCAACGGGCGTTTTTTTCTTTTGCGGCTCGGGCGCGCGTTCGGTAGTTATTTCGCGCAGAGTTTCTTCTACCGCTTCTTTATTCGTTTCGGGCTTATTTTCTTCCATGAAAATTTCAGTCCTGTCTTATTATATACCCCGAACCGCGCACGGTTTCGATAAGGTCTATCTTATACACGTTGTCGATCTTAGCGCGAAGATAGCGGATATAAACGTCCACGACGTTCGTGTTGCCGTAGAAATCGAAACCCCATACGGCGTCGAGCGCTTTTTCGCGCGTTATGACCACGTTCTTGTTTTCGAGCAGGAACACGAGCAGATCGAACTCTTTTTTCGTAAGGTCGATAAGGTCGTCGCCGTACGTTACCTTTCTCGCGTCGATATCGACGTTCAGTTTCCCGAACGTATAGTTCGTTTTCGTGCCGCCGAGCGATTTTTTGAGATTTACTCTTATGCGCGCCAGCAGTTCTTCGATCGCGAACGGCTTGGTCATATAGTCGTTCGCGCCGAGATCGAGTCCCGACACCTTGTCCATGACCTGATCGCGCGCCGTAAGTATTATGACGGGCGTGTTCTTGGTCTGACGCAGTCTGCGCAGAACTTCTATGCCGTTCAGCGACGGCAACATTACGTCCAAAATTATAAGGTCGTAATCTTTTCTGAGCGCTTCGTCGAGAGCTTCTCTGCCGTCGGCTATGCACTTCGTCTTATAGCCTTCGTGTTCGAGTTCGAGCGACACGAAACGCGCTATCTTCTGTTCGTCTTCGACGATCAAAATCTCGGTATCCAAAGTTTTTTTCTCTCCCTTGCATGTTGATATGTTTATAAGATCGGATTTTCGGCACAGTTCATTTTATATGATCGATCCGCATCGTATTCGAATTCCCCGAAACACCTACGGGAACGCCCGCCGTGATAACGACGAGATCGCCTTCTTTTACCACGCCCGTACTCTTGGCGCACTCCATAGCGTGCGCGAAAAGCTCGTCGGAATTCGCCTGCATCTGCGCCATTACGGGCAGAACGCCCCAGTTCAGCGCGAGCTGATTGTACGCTTTTTCGGAAGTCGTCGCGCCGATTATAACGCATTCGGGGCGGAAGCGCGAAACTTTTCTTACCGTGTAGCCCGAGCGCGAAACGGCTATTATCGCCTTTGCGCCGAGCGTGAACGACGCGGAAACGGTCGCGTGCGACACGGCGTCGGTTATTACCCTTATTTCGGGTTCGAAACTGTGGAAACGCTTCTGATAGTGGATAGACGACTCCGTCTTTTCGGCTATACGCGCCATAGTCTTGACGGCGGCGAGCGGATACTTTCCGACTGCCGTTTCGCCCGACAGCATAATAGCCGAAGTGCCGTCGTAGATCGCGTTTGCCACGTCGGATATCTCGGCGCGCGTGGGGCGCGGGTTTTCTATCATGGATTCGAGCATTTGCGTCGCTGTTATCACCTTTTTGCCGCTGCCGTAGCAGAGTTTTATCATCGACTTCTGAATAGCCGGCAGTTCTTCGAACGGGATCTCGACGCCCATATCGCCGCGCGCGACCATTGCGCCGTCGCACTCGCTTATTATCTGTTTTATGTTGTTTACGCCCTGACGGTTTTCTATCTTCGCGATTATCTGAATGTTTTCCGCGTGGGTTTCCGCGAGAATTTCTTTGACCTGCTTTACGTCGTCGGCGCTGCGAACGAAACTTATCGCAAAATAGTCGACCTGCTGTTTGATACCGAACAGAAAGTCGCTGTAATCGACTTCGGAAACGTACGGCATATCGACGGCGGTGTTCGGAAGATTTATGCTCTTTCTGTCCGTCAGCGTGCCGCCGTTGACTACTCTGCAAACTATCTCTTTATCCGACGCGGAAACGACCGAAAGCTCTATAAGCCCGTCGTTCAAAAGTATCGGGTCGCCTTCCTTTACGAGCGACGGCAATTTGGCGTACGTTACCGAAACGCGCGCGTTGTTGCCGAGAACGTCGTCGGTCGTGAGCGTGAAATAATCGCCTTCGCCAAGTTCCGCCGAGCCGTTTTCGAAACGCTTTATGCGGATCTCGGGACCTTTCGAGTCCATAAGGATCGCAACGGGAACGCCGAGTTCTTTCCGCGCTTCCTTTACCATTTCGATACGCTTGCCGTGTTCTTCGTAGCTTCCGTGCGACATGTTCACGCGCGCGACGTTCATGCCGGCTTTTATCAGCTTTTTGAGCGTCGCGTAATTGTCCGTAGCGGGTCCCAACGTGCATACGATCTTAGTCTTTCTCATATATTTTCAAGTCCTGTAATAAAAAGTTATATTTTAAGCGATTTCTCGACTTCGCTCGAAATACTCCGCTACGCTCCGTGGCGTTCGCGTCTGCGACGCTCGGCTAAGGACAGACTGCGGGCACGATTTCTCGACTTCGCTCGAAATGACATTTCTCTCGCAATGAGCGGGCAGTCGCGCGTAAGACGTTTTTTACGCTCATACAAGTCGTGAAACGGGAGAATAAATGAGCGGGCAGTCGCGCCGTAGACGGGCAACAGTCGACGTGGCGGCGAGCGAGTGTACATAGACGTACTCGACCGAGCCGACGCGGCGAACGTAGCCCGTATACGGCGATGAATGCGCGCTCATTTTATGTTTTTAATGTCGTACGGCGTAGCCTGATAAACGCAATAGTTCAGCCAGTTCGACACTAAAAGCGACTCGTGCGCGCGCCAGGAAAGCGGCGGGATAGTCCCTTCTTTATCGTTTAAGTAGTAATGCTTAGGCAGATCTATTTTAAGTCCCTTTGCCTTGTCGCGGATATATTCGTTGTGCAGCGACTCCCTGTCGTACTCGCCGTGTCCGAAAACGAAAACGTTTCTTAGGTCCTTGCTCGCCGCAAGGTAAACGCCCGCTTCTTCCGAAACGGCTATAACGTCGATCCTGTCGTCGGCAAGCATCTTTTGCGTGTCGATCTGCGTGTGGCGCGAGTGCGGCGCTTTGAACTTGTCGTTAAAGCACCTTACGAGCGGATTGTTCGGCAAAAGCACGTCGTGCGTGAATATCCCGAACAGCTTGTTTTCGAGCGGGTATTTGTCTATTCCGTAGAGATTGAACACAGCCGCCTGAGCCGCCCAACATATATACATGGTGGAATAAACGTTGTGCGTCGCCCACGCCATGATCTTTTTGAACTCGTCCCAATAGGCGACTTCTTCGAAGTCCATCTGCTCCACGGGCGCGCCCGTTATTATAAGACCGTCGAACTTCTCGCCGGCTTTGATAACGTCTTCGGTCGTTCTGTAAAACGATTCGAGATGGGAGTCGTCGGTGTTTTTGGACTTGTAGCTCGCCGTGCGGATAAACACCGCTTCGATTTGCAGCGGCGAATTCGCTATAAGACGCAGAAGCTGAGTTTCCGTAGCGATCTTATTCGGCATAAGGTTCAGTATTCCGACTTTGAGCGGGCGTATCTCCTGTTCTTGCGCCCTGTCTTCGCTCATTACGAATATATTTTCTTTTTCGAGAAAACCTATCGCGGGCAGATTCTTCGGTACTTTAACGGGCATGGATCGATCTCCTTTACTTGCGGGATAAACGGAACGGGCAACAGTAGCTCCGTCCCCGTTTAATGATAACATTTACGGGCGCAAAATGTCAATTATTTTGCGTACGCGACCCCAAGAGATTGACTTAACGTATATTTATTTGTTATAATCTTAGTATATTCGCAAACGGGAGATTTTTCGGACATGAACGCAAAAACGTTAAAGTACATGCAATTATTCGAGAATTTCGTAAAAACGGACTTTCTTATCGACAAGAAAACTCTGCAAAAATCCATGAAAGGTTTTCTCGATCTCGATTACGCGCTTGCGGTCGAAGTTTGGGACTATCTCGTAACCACGCGCGAAAGTCAGCTCATCAACGACAAAAAACTCGCGTCCGTTTTGGGCGAGCTTATGTTCGGCGTTTTCTACGAGCGCGCCGCCACGAAATGCGTAAAAGCCGTCTGCGACGCGCCGAGCATACGACGCGCAGTATATCAGCACTCCCCCGAAGCCGGCAAGAACGATAACTTCAACGTGCTCGTCGACCTGCTCGCGGGCGGAAAAACGGACGCCGCCGACGAAATTCTGAAATGCCTTATAAAAAACGAGCGCATACGCTTCGGCGAAACGATGAAACGCGTTTTGGAACAACTTTTCGTCGAACTTTTGAAAAAGAACCCCGCGAAAATAGAAATGAGCAAAAAATTAAGCACGCTCATGCTCGCTTATATAAAGAAAATTAAGACCGACGAGCGCCCTATGCTCGAACAAAGAATAAGAGAGATTATGTAGGCGTCGCGCCGCTTTCGTATGATTTTCGGCGCTTAACCTTTACGAGTATTTTACGCCTTTACGTCGAAAACTTTATTGCAGACGGCTTCGGCGAACGACTTCTCGTGGCTTACGAGCAATATACAGCCCTTGTAATCGACAAGGGCTTTTTTCAACGCTTCTTTCGCGCGCACGTCGAGATGGTTCGTCGGCTCGTCCAACAAAAGAATATTCGTCTGTTTCTGCATAAGCGAACACAGGAAGATCCTGACCTGCTCGCCGCCCGAAAGATCTGCGACGGGCTTTGTCGCAAGCTCGTTTTTTATGCCGACGCCCGCAAGAGCCGTGCGCACGTTTTTGACGTTCATTTTCGGGTACAGATCCGAAAAATATCCGACCGCGTTATTCGACTTTTCGTCTATGAACAAGTCCTGTTCCAGATATCCGCAAAGCGCCGCGGGGTGAAACGAAAAAGTTCCGCCGATCGGCGGCAGAGAACCCATAAGCGTTTTTATAAACGTGGTCTTTCCTATGCCGTTAGTGCCGCGGATCCAGATCTTGTCTTCGGAGCTAAGGTGCATATTCAGCGGCGGCAAAAGCGGATAGTCGTAACCTATGCTCAGCTCTTTTACGACGAGCATGTCGCGCGTGTGGAGCGGCATAAGCGGAAACGAGAAAACGGCGTCGTAGATCACCGTCGGCTTACGCAGGACTTCCATTCTATCGAGCATTTTTTGGCGCGAATTTGCCATGCCCGCCGTGGACGCGCGCGCCTTGTTGCGGGCGATATAGTCTTCCATGCGCTCGATCTCGCGCTGTTGACGCAGGTAATTTTCTTCGTACTGCTTCGCGTTCTGCTCGGCTTGCGACTTGTACGCGTCGTAGTTTCCGCCGTACTTTCTTATCTGCCCGTTTTCTATGCTGACTATGAATTTGCAGACGCGGTTCAGAAAATCCGTGTCGTGCGAGATAACCATAAACGTTTTGTCGCACGCGTTCAGAAACTCCACGAGCCATTCCACGTGTTCGATATCCAAAAAGTTCGTCGGCTCGTCGAGAAGCATGAGATCGGGCTGTTCGAGCAGAAGTTTGGACAGCAGCAGTTTAGCGCGCTGTCCGCCGCTCAAATGAGAAATAGGCGTGTCGTAACCGAACGCGTTCACGCCCAAACCGTTCGCGACTTTCTTTATCGTCGATTCCAGATCGAAAAAGCCGTCGCGCGTGAGCGTTTCGAGTATATTGTTCGCCTTGTTTATCATGCGGGTCAGCTCGTTCTCGTCGGAAATTTCGCCCATTTCGGCGTAGATATTTTCCATGCGCGCGTTAAGTTCGTAAAGGTGCGTAAAACTGCCCTTTAAGTATTCCATGACCGTTTTCGATCTGTCGATATCCGCGTGCTGATCGAGATAGCCCACGCGTATGCCGCTGTTGAACTTGACTTCGCCCGCGTCCTGCGGCAAAAGCCCCGCTATAATGTTTATAAACGTGGACTTGCCCGCGCCGTTCAAGCCGACCACGCCCACGTGTTCGCCGTTGTTGATCGAAAGCGACGCATTTTCGAAAAGCGGCTTCGAATCGAATATATGCGATAAATTTTTGATTTCGAGTATGCTCATAAATATTTCTGTTCTTTTGACGACGCGCCAAAAGAACCAAAAGCGCGCCGGGACACTTTCGACTGTGTCCCGGACCCCGCAACGACCCGCTTTTCAAAAAGCGGGAGCAAAACTTTGCAATGAGTTTTTAGCCGAAGCGAGATAGAAAATAGTTTGGTAATAACCCCATCAGTCGGCTACGCCGACAGCTCTTGCCCTGTCGCAAGCACAGCTTGCGCCGCGCTTTAGCTACAAATAGCACACTGTGCTATTTTCTTAACGCGTCGCGCCCCTGTTAGGGGACGCCTTGATTAAGGACAAGGCGGCGGAGACGGGTTGCGGATTTTCGCAACAGTTGACGTGCAAGCGAGCGAGTGTACTTTGGTGTACTCGACCGAGCTTGCACGGCAAACGTAGCGGAAAGACGCGCCCGGATACGCCGCCGAAATTAAATGTATTTTTGTAAGTCCGCCACCCTATCCGTCTTCTCCCACGGGAACGCGGAATTGCCGAAATGACCGTAGTTTGCGGTTTGGGCGTAGATGGGGCGCAGGAGATCGAGAGTTTCTATTATGGCGCGGGGGCGCAGATCGAACTCTTTCAATACTATTTCGGTGAGTTTTTCGTCGGAGAGCCTGCCCGTCCCCTTTGTGTCAACGTATATCGACACGGGACGCGCGACGCCTATCGCGTAGGACACCTGCATTTCGCACCTGTCGGCAAGTCCCGCCGCGACTATGTTCTTGCAAACGTAGCGGACCATATAGCATGCGCTCCTGTCGACTTTCGTCGGGTCTTTTCCCGAGAACGCTCCGCCGCCGTGCGGACAGTAGCCGCCGTACGTGTCGTTTATTATCTTTCTGCCCGTAAGACCGCTGTCGCCCGCGGGACCGCCCACCGTGAACCGTCCCGTCGGATTGATATAGTATTTCGTGTTCTTATCGAGCAGATTTTCGGGCAGCGCCTTTTCCACGACTTCGCGGCGAAGATCTCTTTTAAGCGTTTCCAGATCGATCTGCTCCGAGTGCTGAGCCGACAAAACGACCGTGTCTATGCGTTTTGGAGCGTCGCCGTCGTACTCGACCGTTATCTGACTTTTGCCGTCGGGGCGCAGGTACGGAAGCGTTCCGTCCTTTCTCACGGCGGTGAGCCGCTTTGTTACCGCGTGAGCGAGCGAGATCGGGAGCGGCATGAGCGACGGAGTTTCCCTGCACGCGTAGCCGTACATCATGCCCTGATCGCCCGCGCCCGTCAAATCGTAATCTTCCTTTGCGCCGTTCTTGACTTCGAGCGACTTGTCCACGCCCAAAGCAATGTCGGGGCTCTGATTGTGGAGCATAGTCATTACCGAGCAACCCGCCGAGTCGAACCCGAGCGAACTGTCGGTGTAGCCGATATCCCTTATCGCCTTTCTCGCGATAGCTTCCACGTCGGCATACGCGGAAGTCGTGATCTCGCCCATGACGAGTACGAACCCCGTCGCAACGCATGTTTCGCACGCCACGCGCGAGTTCTTGTCCTGTTCGAGCAGTGCGTCGAGCACGCTGTCGGATATAGTGTCGCAAACTTTGTCGGGATGTCCTTCCGTTACGCTTTCGGACGTTATAAGTCTTTTCATTTCGTTTTTTCCTTTTCGATTTAAGTTTTTATTATTTGCCGCTACGAAAGCCTGCATCACGGGATGGCTACGCTTTCTTTAAGATATCCAATAATTTACTTTCTATAATGATCTTGCTCGCATCCGCCGCATCCAAAACTTTCATAAGCTCGTCCGGGGTCATATTGCTTTCGCGCAATATGTGCTGTTCGAAATACTCGACGTAGCGCATGAAATCTTCCGCGTCGTTGCCCGTTTCCAGACAGAACAGAATATGGAAATACGCGTTCAGAAAGAAGTCGCCGTTCACGCCCGCAAGGAACTTTTCGCCTATCTTGCGGCACAGCGGAGTTCTGTACTCCAACGTTTCGGGCAAGTGGATCTCTTCTCCGAGCCGAATGTCTTTCATCATATCGAGTTCTCTAACGCGCGTTATGAGCCGCATGACTATGCCGCCGAAACGCTGACCTTCGTTGCCTTCGCCGAGAAACGACGAATTCGTCAGGATATAATGCACAAGACTTTCGGCGTATTCGTTCACGTTGACCGATATGCCCGTTTTGCGCTCGACGAGCCGCGTATAAAGTTCGTTGACTATTACGACGAGTATGCTCTCGGTCTGCGAGTAAAACTCGGTGGACGCAGTATCGACCGCGCGCGTATACATCATGTAGAGCTGTTTGTCTATGTTTACGAGATTGCCGTAAATGGAGTTCATCATGTCGCTCATAAAGCCGTCGGACAGCATGGAACGCTTGTTTTTGTAGATTATCTTATGCTCGATCTCCGACCAAAACCCGTTTATAAGGGATTTGATCTGTAATTCGAACCGCAGTTTCTTATCTTCGGAAACGACGTATCCGTCTATGCGGTAGATCTCGAAGCCGTTCTTCTGCCGCTCGGGTTGCGCGCCCGCGAGATTCAGAAAAATGTTCTGATTGTCGAGCGGGTGGAAAAACACGTTGTCGTAGCTTAAACAGAAAATGTTTTTCAGCCGCTCGTAAACGTCCTTTTCGTCGCGCAAGAACCTGCAACCTATTCTCACGCCTATAATGTCCGACACGTTGTCGAAAAAGTGTTCGAGATCCGTTTTCTTGTAGAGTTCGTTTCTGAGAATTTTTTCGCGGAGCGAATCCGCCGTCTTGACGCGCGAAGTAACGCTTATTATCTCGTCCTTGAATTCGAAAATGCGCTCCAAATACTCCGTAACGCAGTCCGCGCCGCGCTTGAACTCGCCCTTGCGCTTTTTGAAATTCTCCGCGGCTTGTCTTGTGAATTCGTAAGCCTGTATTTTCAATATGCCGTTCTCCTTATGATATTGTTTATGAAAGCGGTAGTCGCGTGTCAGACGGGCAACAGGCGGCAAGGCGGCGACGGGAGTTTATTTTGACATAAATGACCGAGCCGCCGCGCCGCACGTAGCCCGTATGACACGATGAATACCGCTTTCAGCGCGCCTTGGCTTTTAATATTGCATCTCCCCACCCGAAAATAAGTTTCTCCCGCTCGTCCTTGCTTATTTTCGGCTCGAACTCGCCGCCAGAGAGCGCGAAAGCTCTCAGCGCGTTTTCGGACTCGTAAAAGCCCGTGTAAAGTCCCGCGAGATACGCCGCGCCGAGCGCAGTCGTTTCCGCCATTGCGGGGCGGACGATCTTCCTGCCGCTCACGTCGGCTTGAAAACCCATTAAAAAATTATTCGCAGTGGCTCCGCCGTCCACTTCGAGCGTTTCGGCGCGTATGCCCGTGTCGCTCTCCATCGCGTGAACAACGTCGTTTACCTGAAACGCAACGGCTTCGAGAGCCGCGCGCACTATATGCGCCCTGTTCGTGCCGCGCGTGATACCGCAGATAAGCCCGCGAGCGTCGGCGTCCCAGTGCGGAGCGCCAAGTCCCACGAACGCGGGAACGAAGTACACCCCGCCGGTGTTTTCAACGCTTTCAGCCAGAGTTTCGGACTCGGACGACGAGCTTATAAGCCCCATTTCGTCCCTTAGCCACTGAACGACCGCGCCGCCTATGAACACGCTGCCTTCGACCGCGTAGTGCGGAGCGTTGCCGCCGCTTGCCGCGAGAGTCGTTATAAGTCCGCGCTTCGACGCG
>DBEXQE010000377.1:0-5547 GCA_048167245.1 Christensenellales bacterium
AAATATTGTAAATTCTGTAAAGTCGGCTACAACTATTGACATTTTTCGCATATAGTATATAATTAATGTGATACGTTGTTCAGTCATATTCCTACGACAAAATTATTCTGAGAGGAACGAAAATGGTTGTAAAAATTTGTGTGGGCAGTTCGTGCCATCTTAAAGGTTCGTACGATATCATCGAGGCTATGAAAAAGATCATAGCCGAGTACGGCGTCGAGAAAAAAGTCGAGCTGAAAGCGAGCTTTTGCCTGGGAAACTGCAAAAACGGCGTAACGCTCACGGCGGATAAACCCGACGAAAGAATGCTTCATAACGTAAGCCCCGATAACGTAAGAGAAGTTTTCGAGCGCGAGATATTGCCGTATTTGGAGTAAGGGTAAACTATGCTTAAATATCTTGATTTTAAGGACGCGCGTTGCAAGGACTGCTATAAATGTCTGCGCGAATGTCCCGTTAAAGCGATAGAGATCTGCGATCACCACGCGAAGATCATAAAGGAACGCTGTATTCTCTGCGGACATTGCACTAAGATCTGCCCGCAGAACGCGAAAGTCGTACATACAGAGAAAGACGCAGTGCTGAAACTCTTGTCGGGCAAAGGCAAGGTGATAGCGTCTGTCGCTCCGTCGTTCGTGTCGAGTTTCAAGTCGCGGAATTTCTCCGATATCGCGGACGCTCTTATAAAACTCGGTTTCGATTACGCGGAAGAAACGGCAGTCGGGGCGAAAGCCGTAACGGAAGAATACATAAAACTTCTGAAAACGAATACTTTCAAGAACTTTATAACTTCGGCTTGTCCCGCGGTCAACAGAATGATACAGCTTTACCACCACGACGCGCTCAAATATCTTGCGCCAGTCGACACTCCTATGGTGGCTCATGCGAAAATACTCAAAAAGCGTTTTCCCGATGCGGACGTCGTGTTCATAGGGCCCTGCATCGCGAAAAAACGCGAAGCCGAAGAGAGCGGACTTATAAAGGGCGTTCTGACTTTCGACGATCTTTTCTCGCTGTTTGCCGAAAAGGGCATAACGCTTAACGAAAGCGCGGGCTATGACGACGGCGGAGATTCGAATAAGGCGCGCTATTATCCGATAAGCCGCGGCATCATAAAATCCTTTCCCGATTATCCCGAAAACTACGAGTACGTCGCCGTGGACGGAGTCGCGAGAGTAAACGAAGTTTTGGAAAACATTGAAAGTTTTTCGGGGCTGTTTCTCGAACTCAACTGTTGCGATTCGGCGTGCGTGAACGGACCCTGTTCGATCAAGAACGCGGGCGGTTCGGTAAAAGCCAACGAAGACGTGAGAAACTATGCGTTGAAGTCGGGCGGCGCAAAGCAGATAGAGCAGGACGCGAGCGGTATTAAATTCGAATGTAAGCACGTGCCGTTGCAAACGCCCGAGAGAACGCCGTCGGAAGAAGAAATAAAAGAAATTCTCGCAAAAATAGGCAAAACGACGAAAGAAGACGAGCTCAACTGCGGTGCGTGCGGATACAGTTCATGCCGAGAAAAGGCATGGGCGGTCGCAAACGGTTATGCGCATATAGACATGTGCGTTCCTTATATGCGCGAGCGCGCGGAGTCGATGTCTTACGAAATAATCCAGAACAGCCCGAACGGCATAATCCTGCTCGACAAAGATTTCAAGATCCAGGAGATCAACCGCAGAGCGCGGGAGCTTTGGGGCATAACCGACACGAAAGTCGAGGGCGGGAACGCGTTCGATTACATAAATCCCACGGAATTTATTCTCGCCGCAAACGAAGGCAAGAACGTATACGGCAAAAAGATCTATATCGACAAGACCGACAAGTACGCCGAGCTTACGATAGTTCTTTTGAACAATCACGACGTGCTGTTCGGCGTGGTAAAAGACATTACCGCGCAGATGCGTTCCGAAGAAAAACTGAATTCCATTAAATACAAAACTCTCGAAACGACCGACGAAGTCATCAAAAAACAAATGCGCGTCGCTCAGGAGATAGCGTCGCTATTGGGCGAAACCACCGCCGAAACGAAAGTCGCGCTGTTGAAACTGAAAAAGACCCTTACCGAAAAGAGCGAGGATCGGGTATGACCGAGTATTATCTCGAAAGCGGATATACTTCGCTGAATAAGAAGTACGAGGAGCTGTGCGGCGATAAAGTAGAGAGCATTTACCGCGACGGCAAAATGACTTTCGTGCTTGCAGACGGAATGGGCAGCGGCGTAAAAGCCAATATTCTCGCTACGCTGACTTCGAAAATTCTCTGCACGATGGTTTCTAACGAAATAGATATGGCGGACTGTATCGAAACTATACTCGGTTCTCTGCCCGTATGCAAGGAGCGCGGCGTTGCGTATTCGACGTTTACCGTCGTTCATATCGACACGTTCGGCAAGGGTTGCCTTATAGAATTCGACAATCCGCAAGCCATTCTTATGCGCGACGGGAAATGCCTCGATCTGCCGCGCACGGAATCGAAAATTCTCGGCAAAACGGTTTACAACACGGAACTCAACTTGCTCGAAAACGACGTTATAGTTATGTTTTCGGACGGCGTGATCCACGCGGGCATAGGCATGAACCTTAATTTCGGGTGGGACAGAGAAGAAGTCAAGGAGCATTTGGAGTGCGTGATCTCTCCGTCCATGAGCGCGCGGAGCGTCGCGTGCGAGCTTGCCACGGCTTGCAATCAGCTTTATCACGATCTGCCGGGCGACGATACGACGGTCGCCGCGCTGAAACTCAGAAAGAACCTGCGCGCCGATCTTATGGTAGGTCCGCCCGTAAACAAGGAAAGCGACAGCGTGTGCGTGGCGAATTTTTTGGCGCAGGACGGCAAGAAGATAGTTTGCGGCGGCACGAGTTCGCAGATAGTCGCGCGCTATCTCGGCACGGAAGTGCTTGCGTCGCTCGATTTTCCCGATCCGCGCGTTCCGCCCGTAGGCTTTATCGAAGGCATAGATCTCGTAACCGAAGGCGTTCTTACTCTAAGGCGGCTTCTCGAACTCAGCGAAGCGTATCTTTCGCCGAAAGATCTGACGCCGAAATATTTCACGGCGAAAGACGGCGCGTCGGAGCTTGCTCAGATCCTGCTCGAAGAAGCTACGATAATAGATTTTTATATCGGGCAGGGCGTAAACGAAGCGCATAACGGTCTGCCGATAGATATAACGATGAAACTAAAACTTGTCGAGAGCATTGCGCACAATCTCAGAAAACTCGGCAAGCACGTAACTTTGCATTACGTATAAGACGAAAAGGAAACAAAATGAGAATTTTCGATACCCATGTTCAGGAACTCAAATATCAGGTGCTCAAAGCCGTTATAAAAAACGCTTACGAGAACTGTTACGACGATATTTATCTCGACGTACCGAAAGAAATTTCGCCGGGTCCCAAGGCTCAGCACCGTTGCTGTATTTACAAAGAGCGCGCGATACTGCAAGAGAGAATAAAACTTGCGTACGGCGGCAATAAGGACAACAAAAATATAGTCGAAGTTATAGACATAGCTTGCGACGAGTGTCCGATAGGCGGAATGTTCGTTACCGATTCCTGCCGCGGCTGTCTGCAACACCGTTGCCGCGAAGCGTGTCCGCGCGACGCCATAAAGATCATAGACAAGAAAGCGTTTATCGACAAAGAAAAATGTATAGAATGCGGCAAGTGCGTCAGCGCTTGTCCGTACTCGGCTATAATCCATCAGCGCCGTCCTTGCGTTACGAGTTGTAAGGTCAAGGCGATCTCGGTGGACGAGAACAAGAAAGCCGTTATAGACAACGACAAGTGCATAGCTTGCGGCGCTTGCGTATATCAGTGTCCGTTCGGAGCGATCCAGGACAAGTCGCTCGTAATGGAAGTTATCGACATACTGAAAGGCTCGAAAGACAATACGGCATACAAAGTCTACGCCGTTATCGCGCCCGCGATAGTGAGTCAGTTCAAGTACGCGAAGATCGAACAGGTCGTAAGCGGGATACACAAGCTCGGTTTCTATCAGGTGGTCGAAGCCGCGCTCGGAGCGGATATAACGCTTTATAAGGAACTCGCGGAATGGCAGGAAAAGGGACTTATGACGACTTCGTGCTGTCCGTCGTTCGTGTCTTATATAGAAAAATATTATCCCGATCTTCAAAAATACATTTCTCATTCCGTTTCGCCGATGGTGGAAGCGGCTATGCTGATAAAGCGCACCGACCCGACAGCTAAAGTCATATTCATAGGACCGTGCGCGAGCAAGAAACTCGAATGTAAGTTGGACAAGACCGAACACGCGATAGATTCGGTTTTGTCGTTCGAAGAATTGCAGGCGTTTCTCGACGCGCGCGATATCGACGTCGCGGGACTCGAAGACACGCATCTCGACAACGCGTCGTTCTACGGCAGGATCTTCGCCAAATCGGGCGGGGTGGCTACGGGCATAAGGGACGTTGCCGCCGCAAAGGGAGTGGAAGGTCTTGTGCCCGTCGCAATGAACGGCATAGACGAGTGCAAACTCAATCTGCTTAAACTCAGAGCGGGCAAGGCGCTCGAAAACTTCTTCGAAGGCATGGCGTGCGACGGCGGTTGTCTTAACGGACCGCTGTGTCTGTCGCACGGACCGAAGAACGTGCAGGACGTAGATAAATACGGCAATTCCGCCAAGGAAAAGACTATCGACAATTCCGTCAAACTGTACGAGATGAGCCGCAACGATCTTTGATTTATTTTTTTGCCGCGCGGTTATTTCCTTGACTTATTCGCGGAGAAAAATTATAATTGACAGGACGATAAACAAACTTACTTCAAGGAGAGACTTATGAAATTCGAATACTTACATCCCGCGGATCAGCTCGTTATGATCATGGACAGGATCTACTCCAACAACATGACGACCATGTCCGGCGGAAACATTTCGGTTCTCGATTCGGAAGGGGATATATGGATAACCCCGAGTTCGATAGACAAGGGAAACCTTACGAGAAACGATATATGTCAGGTAAAACCCGACGGCACCGTTATCGGCAGGCACAAGCCGTCCGTCGAGCTTCCGTTCCACAAACTCGTTTACAAAACGCGTCCCGACGCTCGCGCAGTCGTTCACGCGCACCCGTCGGCTCTCGTTTCTTACAGCCTTACGCGTACCGCGCCGAATACGGAGATCATTCCCGCGCCGAACAGCGTTATAGGTAAAGTCGGCATAGCGAAGTACGAAGTCCCCGGCAGTATAAAGCTCGGCGAGAACATTGCCGAAATTTTCGCGAAAGGTTGCAATGCCGTTATGATGGACAATCACGGCGTCGTTACCTGCGGCGAAGACGTATTCACGGCTTTCGAACGTTTCGAAACGCTCGAATATTGCGCGGAACTGAATATTCAGTCGAGCAAACTCGGGAAAGCGGTCGAACTGAACAAAGAACAGCTCGAACTTTTCAAGACGCGGAGCGAAGCTACGCTCGGCGAATTCAAAGTAACCGAAAGAACTTCGGAAGAAAAAGAACTCCGTTACGCGATCTGCAATCTTCTGAAAAGATCGTACCGCAAAAGGCTCGTTATGAGCACGCACGGAACTTTT
>DBEXQE010000378.1:0-2385 GCA_048167245.1 Christensenellales bacterium
AAACTCTTATAGAAACGGCGAACAACAATCTCGAAGTCATGGGCTACACCGAGCACGGACTTAGGCACGTGGGGTACGTTTCGAAAACGACCGCGAACATTTTGCGCGAACTCGGATACGACGCGCGCACCGTCGAACTCGGCGCGATAGCGGGTTGGATACACGATATAGGCAACGCCGTGAACCGCAAAAATCACGGGCATACGGGTGCGATAATCGCGTTCGACGTTCTTTCGCGCATGGAAATGGACGTAGCCGAAATAGCTCCGATAATAGGCGCGATAGGCAATCACGAAGAAGAAACGGGTCTGCCCGTAAACGCGATCTCCGCCGCTCTGATCATAGCGGACAAATCCGACGCTCACCGTTCGCGCGTAAGGAAAAAGAACTGCGATATTTCGGATATCCACGACAGAGTAAATCTTGCCATAAAGAAAAACTATATAGCGATAGACACCGACAAGAAGAAAATAAGGCTCGTCATATTTATGGGATCCACGTCGGCGACGATGGAATATTTGCAGATATATCTGACGCGCGTCGTGCTTTGCGAAAAAGCCGCAAGTTTCTTGGGTTGCACGTTCGAACTCGTTATAAACAATTCGATAATCAACCGTCAGAAATCCATAACGCCCAAAGTCAAACTTTCGGGCAACGAAAAAGAAGTGTCCGAAGACTGACGTTTCATATTTCTTTGTCCGCTGTAATATAATAGCGGTATGAAGAAGTATTTTTCCGTCGCTATGCTCATAATAGGGACGATAATCGGCGCGGGGTTTGCGTCGGGCAGAGAACTCGTATCGTTTTTCGGCAATCGGATCTCGCCGTTTACCGCCGTTTTGTGCGGGCTTGCGATTTTCGCGCTGTCTGTCGTATTTCTGTTTATCGGTTCGAAATTGAAGTCCGGCAACGTGTCCGAAGTCAACCGCCGTCTTGCGGGTCGGGCGCACGTCGTCGTGGACTCTTTTTTGCTCGTCAACAACTTTATCGTGCTTGCCGGTATGCTCGCGGGCATGGATTCGCTCGGCGATCTCGTGGTTAAAATAAGTCCCGTGTGGTCGATAGTTTCGGGCGCGCTTTGCGTGTTCGTAGTCTGCCGCGGAGTCAAGGGACTGCTTAACTGCAACAGCTTAGTCGTGCCGCTTATAATAGTTTCGCTCATTTTCGTATGCGCTTACACTGCGGCGGGGTCGGGCGCGCCGATAAAGGAATTCGAATCGAAAACGCTTTTAACGCTCGTCGTGTACGTTTGCATGAACATGATGCTCGCAAGCACCGTTCTGACGACGATGGGCGAGATGAGTAAAAAGCAGATATTCGTTTCGTCCGCTATCGCCGCCGCGATCATGACCGTGCTCATATTGCTTCTTATTCTGGCGCTTAACAATAACCCGTTGCAATCGTCCGATATGCCCGTTCTCGAAATGGCGAGAAAAATCAGCCCGATAGCTTTCGGACTGATTCTCGTAGTCATCGCCGTCAGTATTTTCACCACTATGCTGACCGCTATGAGCGGGCTTGTGGCGTGGTTTTCGGCTGTTTTCGGCGGAAGATTTTACTCCGCGGTATTCGTATTGTTGCTCGCTTTGGCGCTTTCGAATCTCGGGTTTTCGAACGTAGTAAGTTATCTGTATCCCGTGATAGGCGTTTTGGGAGTGGCTTACACCGTGCTTTGTCTTATCTACGTTGCGCGCGTAGCCGTTTCAGCGAAAACGCTTCGCAAGTTTCTCCACAAGCGCGACTCCCATATACATAACGGCGGCAAGGATGCAAAGAATAAGCGTAGACGCCATAACAAGGTCGAGCTTGAACACTTGACCGCCGTAGATGATAAGGTAGCCGAGCCCCGCCGCCGACACAAGATATTCGCCCATGATAACGCCGACCCAAGATAGCCCGACGTTGATTTTGAGCATCGAAATAAGGTTCGGGACGGCATAGGGCAGGATAAGTTTTATAAGGATCTGGAACTTGCTCGCGCCCATGGAGCGCATAAGAAGGATCTTGCCGTCGTCGCACGACAGGAAAGCCGCCAGAACGCTCATAACGGTAACTATTATGCATATGAGCACCGTCATAAGGATTATGGCTTTGTATCCCGCGCCGACCCAGATTATGATCAGCGGTCCGAGAGCGATCTTAGGCAGGGCGTTCAGAACTACTATATAAGGCTCCATGACTTTTCGCAGCGTTTCGAACCACCACAAAAGCACGGCTATAAGCGTTCCGAGCACGGAAGCCGTTATGAATCCCACAAGACATTCCAGGACCGTTATTCCCACGTGTCTGAATATTTCCACCGACTCCATAGAGCCGAGAGTTTTCAGTATTCTCGACGGAGAAGAAGTTACGAACGAGTCTATCCAGTTGAGTTTTGCGGCGAGT
>DBEXQE010000379.1:0-3442 GCA_048167245.1 Christensenellales bacterium
CCGACGTTTCGTCGAAGCGCGTCGTTCTGCCCGGGATCAAACTCGCTCCGCCGCCGTCGCAAAACAAATCGGTTGCCGACTGCGAAGATACCGTTTTGCGGGTCTTAGACGGCTTTGACGGCGGAAACCTGTGCGGTTACATTTTGAAAAACGTGTCGGGACTTGCTCCCGCGAGCATAAAAGAAGCAGTTTTCGACGCTCTCGGAACGACGAAAAAAAGCAGTCTTTCGGACGAAGAAAAACGGCGCGTGGCACAATGCCTTATAAACCTGTACGACGGCGCAACGCTCTCGCCCTGCGTCGTTCTGACGGACGGCAGACCGACGGATTTTTATTTCCGCCCGTACAAGAGCGTCGGCGGAGAAATAAAAAATTTCGACTCGCTCAACGACGCGATGGAATACTATTATTCCTTTTCCGACAACGCGCAGAAGAGATCCGAAAAAGTCAAAAAACTCGCCGCTCTGCTGAATTCGGCGATAGCGAAAGCCGAAAAAAAGCTCGCCGCTCTGCTCGAAAAAAGCGCGGCATGCGAAAATTACGAAAACGACAGACTGTTCGGCGAACTCATAACCGCCAATATATATAAGTTGAAAAAGGGCGACGAAATTTTATGCGCCGTAAACTATTACAGCGAAAACGGCGAAACGGCGGCGATCCCGCTCGACAAAAATCTTGCCCCGCAAGCCAACGCGCAACGGTATTACAAACTGTACGCGAAGAAAAAACGCACGGTCGAAATGAACGCGGCGCAGATCGAAAAAACGCGCGCGGAACTCGACTATCTCGAAAGCGTTTTGCTGTCGGTGGAGCTTGCGACCGCCGAGAAAGATTTCGAGCCGATAACAGCCGAAATGGAGAATATGGGGCTTATAGCGAAAAAAGTCCAAAAGAAATCGCAGAAACCGCAGAAGCAAGAAATCGGCGCGAACGAATTCACAGTAGACGGTTACAAAATTTTCGTCGGCAAAAACAATCTCCAAAACGACCGCATAACGAAAAACGCGAAGCCGTACGATTTATGGCTGCATACGAAAGACGTTCACGGCTCGCACGTTATAATCGAAAACAGCTCGGGCGACTTCCCGCCCGACAACGTGCTTCTGACGGCGGCGTCTTATGCCGCATACTTTTCGAAAGCGCGGAACGCCGATAAAGTCGCGGTGGACTATACGTTTGCGAAAAACGTTTCCAAACCGAAGAACGCCGCGCCCGGCAAAGTTATATACGTAAACCAATACACCGTATTCGTAACGCCGAAACAGCCATTGTCCGTCTGAATTATTTTTTCTTACGCATTTCGAAACGCTTTAATTTTATCCCCGCCCGCTCGACTTCCTGCTCACGCAAAGTTTCGTAGCCGCGACGGGTGAAAAAACTTCTCGCAGTAACAGAAGAATACGTAGTGATAATATCGAACGGCTTTTCGAGTTCGTCGCACAAGAGCGTCGCGACGCCTTTGTTCTGCCAACATTTATTTACGAACAGAAAATCCAAATAACCGCTCTCGTCTATACTGCCGAACCCGACGATCCTGCCGTCCGCTTCGGCGACCAAAGTGTTTTGCCGCATTAAAATTTCGTTCTTTGCGAGCAGACAGTCGCGGTTTTCCGCCCACGCCGAAAGCTGTTCTTCCGTATAATCCCGCTTATTTACCGTATGCACGGTTTCGTAAAACAGTTCCGAAATCTCCGCGCAATCGCTCGGTTTATATTTCCGTATCGTCATCTTTTCCGTTACCGTCGGCAAGTTCTTCTTCGACGCCCTGTCGTTTTCGTTTTTCCGAACCGTTTATTATCCTGTTACTTACAATCCAAATTATTCCCGAAATAAAAGTCAGACTTCCCATTACGGATAAAAACACTACCGTAAAACCGTCTGTAAAAAAGTTCATAAGCGACAATTCGACTATACCGATCAAAAAACAAGCGACCGCGGAAATTACAGAGTAAAAATTGACTTTATACCATATGTTTTTTCGATTTTCGCACATTTGCTTTTCGGAATCCCGCAAATTTTCTTTCTCCGACATGGCAGTCTCCCCCCCCGAAAAAAATCAATATATGACAATTATATATCAATAAACGAAATATTGCAATTACTTTTTGATCTCGATCGGCAAACATATCTCTATATACCGCTCTTTCGCCCATTCGCCTTTCGGACGCCAATGCATTATCGCCACTTCGGGAGATTTTGCAAGCGAATGATCGGAAGACGGCAACCACTCCGACGCTATCTTCTTTCGCAGATCCGTATAATCGCATACGGCTCGCTTTTTCTTTTCCGTCGCGAAAACGGCGTAAGTCGCTCTCGGAACGATAACCGTTTCGAATCCCATTTTATCTATAAAATCGACGCCCGTAACTTTCGGATCGTACAGATTTTCCCGCGTCTGTTCGTCAAGTTCGTAAGCTATGTAAAAATCGTATCCGTCGTCGTCGACGTTCGCGATAACGCAGTAATCGGTCGAATAATCGCACGACGCGCCTATAAGCAACCACTGTTTCGCGCGCGTAGTCGTTACGAATTCTTCTTCCTGTTTCGTTCGCTCGTCGCCGTAAGGAACGCCCGTAAATCGTCTTTTGTAACCGACTAAAATTTTTTCGGGCATCTCTTTGATTTCGTATTTCATTTCGTTACCTCCCGTCAGATCCGTTTTCAAGGTCAGACGCGAAAAAGATTTCAGGGAACAGCCTTTTTTCACCTGCGACGGTTTAACGCCGTGAAACCGCATAAACGCGCGCGAAAAACTTTCGGGCGTATCGTATCCGTACTTGAAAGCCACGTCGGTAACTTTCCTGCCCGCCGAAAGCTCGCCGCCGGCAAGCGTAAGTCTCCGCTTACGAATATACTCGCCGAGAGTCATTCCGCAAACGATACCGAATACCCGCTGAAAATGATATCCCGAAGAATAAGCTACGCGCGCCAAATCTTCATAATCGATTTTTTCGGTTATGTGATCTTCGATATGATCTATCGCCCTTTGTATTCCCTGTATCCAATCCATACCTTGCCCCCGACTTAATTATAAGGCAAAACGCAATTACAAATCTTGACTTTCCGTGCCGTCCGCTGTCAGATCATTATACCATATTTTATATATGTTTGCAAGTCCCGCTTTCGTAATAAGAATCCACCAGCTTAGCTGGTGGTTTTTCTTTTGCGGGCATAGCCCTATTAGATTAGCGACCCCTCAAGGGGTATGGTAGTTCCGACACTTGCAACTATTCTTATTTACTCTTGCCGTTGAACGGGTCAATATATTCTTTTATGCTTATTTGGTCGCTTATCATATCTTCCTTCTCTTGGTTCTGAATGTATTCCTCTATCGCTTTTTCATTTCGCCCTACCGTATCCACATAAAAACCGCGACACCAAAAATGTCGTTGCCCGTACTTATATTTCAAATTTGCATGTCACTCAAACAATATGAGCGCGC
>DBEXQE010000380.1:0-10711 GCA_048167245.1 Christensenellales bacterium
TATTTTATATCCCGATTTATTCAGAGCTTCGACTACCGCGTCTTTCCACAGATAGTCGTAGGACTGCACGTCTTCGCCTAAGTATTTGCCGACCTTTTCGAGTTCGTCCCAGCTAACGAGCGACAGAGAGCGCTTTTTTTCTTCGGACTTGCGGACTTTTTTGCCCTGAGTGCTCAGCGCTTTCGATTCGTCTATGCTCATTTTCGTCCAGCCGCTCACAACGTGGAACGCGCACCAACGCTTATGCTCTTCCTTGGCGGCGCGCAGATCGTCTTCGGGGGACAGCGAGCTCAGATCGAATTCTTCGCGCGGATCGCTTGTTTCGGCTATGCTCAGTCCCAGAGAATACATTTTCGCGTTCACGGCAAGCCCGACGGCGCGGTTCGACGATTTCGTGAAGTCGGTGAGTTCTTCCCAGGCTTTCGCGTATTCGGGGTTTGCCTTGTTGTAGTTCTCGTTTATCGCTTTCGAGAAAATATCCATAAATTCCGCAACGACTATATCGTAAGCGAACACCTGGCTCTCGTGTCCGAACGCGCGTATCGAAATGCCGTCTTTTTCCGCGCTTTGGAGCAGAGTTTTGTTCTGCTCGTGCCGCACGTGCGCGTAGATCTCGGCTTTTTTGTCCGTGCGCGAGACGACCGCGTCGTAGAGTAGGTTTGCGACTTCTATGTTGCGCTTGTCGTCGCCGAGCGAAACGACTATGTAGTTGTTCGGTTTAAGGTAGTCTTTGAGTTCCGTGAAAAAGTTTTCGGAATAAATGTTCGCCTGTTTGAACTCTACGTTCTTATCGTAGTACACGCCGGGGTAGCGCAGACGGTAAAACCCGTTTTTGTCCTGCGAATCGAACACCGTTATTTTCAGCGTTATATCTTCGTATTGGTTCGCGATATACAGGTTTTTGAAGATCTCGTTTCCCGACCTGCCGCGCCCGAGAATTATAACGTTGATACCGCGCTTGCCCTTTTCGGTGTATTCGGTCTTATAGCACGGGTGAGAAGTCGCCAACATTCTCGCCGTCAGATCGTGCTGTTTTATAACGTGCACGTTGCTTTTGCCGAGATATATCGAACCGCCGAATTCTTCTTCCGTCAGCGCGTAGATCTCCAACTTGTCCGCCGCATAATTCTTGCAAAAAGTTATGTTTTTCTCGCTGTTGTCGTCAAGGCAGAAAACGGAAACTTTTTTGTATCTTTTAAGCAGCGGGAAGCGCGTGAAATAAGAGTTCCGACCCGTTTCCTTGCCGCCTACGTACAGGCAGTACCGCTCGTCTTTGATCTTGCGGAGCAGTTTTTTATTGTCGTCGGTCTGCGTGAAAGAGTCGAGCGTGAACGCGATCACTGCTTTCTTGCGCTCGCGCCGTATCGAAGAAGCGAGCATGACCGATTTTTCGTTAAGGCAACAGAACGCGAACGCTTCATCTTTTTTTCCGAAGAACAGTTTTATCTTCGAAACGAGCTTGTAGGAGATCAGCGATATGAGCGTTAAGCTGTACAGAAAATACGCGACGCTCAGCACCGTGTAATACACGACCTTGAACCAGGAATATTGCGTCAGCGCGCCGAGCGAAGAAAACTTATCGTCGAACACGAGCAGGCTCATCGTATTCTGAACGCCGCGCACGAGCGTTATAAAGTAGTCGAACGCGTTTTTCGACCCCGACGCGGCGGCGTCGTAGATCATCGCTCCGACGTTCAGCATGAAAGCGACGACGGCTACCGCGCCGAGCGCGACGACCTGTCTTTTCGCGCGCTTGTCGAGATAATTCGTCGCAAGAAAGATTATAAGAGCGAAAACTATTATGATGCCGAGTACTTCCGCGAATATAAGCATAGTTGATGATCTCCCGTAATAAAATTTTTTGAAAGTACAGTCGCGATGAATGTACTTTCAAACTTAATCGTCCGCAACGTTTTCCAAAATGCTCGGACACAGAAAATTATTCGAGAACTGATCTTTGAGCCTGAAAACGCCGTCCCAGTTCGAGTCGGGCAGGCTTATATAAATGCGCTGAGCGTTTCCGCTTTCGGAGATGGACGGCATAAGGTTCGCGTCTTCGAGCAACGCGAACAGCCTATCGCACTGTTTGCTGTCGGCTATGTCCGCGAAAATCTTGAACGTGGTGCCGTACACCTTATGCAGCGGCAATATGAAAGTCAGTTCGTCGCCGCGCACGATCGCGTTGCCGATCACCTTGTTAATAGCCACGCACTCCGGGAATCCGTCTATATCCGGCGCGTGGGTGAGAGCGCACCCCGAGCAGCTCACGGGACAGTTTTCGCTCTCGTCGAGCGACTGAAAACAGAGCCCTTTTTCGCCGTAGTTCGCGTTGTAGTCGCCGAAATTCGTAACGAGCGCCGTAAAGCGGTAATCTTCGAGCGCAAGTTCCGAAAAGCCCGAAACGTTCAGCGTAAGGCGAACGGGGACGACGTATTCGCGCGCCCGCTCTTCGAATTTTTTCTTAGTCAGCTTTGCCGTTTCGTAGACGAACAGATCCGAAAAGTATCCGATCGCTTTGACTCTTGCCACAAGTTCGTCGAGCGTTTTTACTACCGGAAATTTGTCGAGATGAAATCTTTTAGGCATTTCGCCGAGCAGACCGTCGGGGTCGAAAAGCGCAATTTTTTTGCTCTCGCCGTCCAGAATTCCTATCTCGAAGTTGACCCAGCTCGAAGCGATCGCGCCGGGCGTTATGACCACGACGGCAAAGCGGCTCGTGTCGATAAGCCGTTTGATCTCGTCCGCAAAGTTCATCGATCCGACTTCTATCTGCTTGTCTACAAGGTGCGGTATGCCCGCTTTTTCGAACGCTTCGCACACGCGCAGAAACGTGTCGTTGTCGTTCGAGTGCGATACGAACACTCCGAATTCTTTGTTTTCTTCGTCCGTCAGCGGTCGCGCCGAAATACTGTATTTCATAATTTTCTCCTTGTATAATAAAGTTATAATGAAAGCGTAGTCGCGTCGTAGACGTGCAACAGGCGGCAAGTAGGCGAAGGGAGTTTATTTCGCATAAATGACCGAGCCGACTTGACGCACGTAGCGCGTATACGGCGATGAATACGCTTTCAAACTACATCGGGAATAAGTAGTTCACCTTCTCTCCCACATTCAGCCCTTCTCCGCTCGCCGTTACGAGTTCGAGCAGAAAATAAGCGCGTTGCAATTTCGCGTCCGTCGTCGTGCACACGTCGCGCACGCTCAGGTCGTCCGTGTTGAAGTTCATTTTCAGCAGGTCTATAAGGTGGTCTATTTTGAATTTCGAACGCTTCTTTATGGCTATGAACGGCTTGAAGTCCACGCCCAAAATGGTATGGACGGGCAGGATAAGATCGGACTTTACGGTCGCGAAAATATCGTTCGCCGTCGAGTATTCGAGCAGTTGGGGTTTGGTGTACTTGAAGTTCACTGGGTAGTCTTTCGGGATCATATCCGTTTCCGCAAGATACGGCGAATGGGATCTGTCGAGCGTTTCCTTGCGGTTGAACCTAAATACCGTGCACCCGCACGCAAGCTCCTGCAAAAATTCGGCTAAAACGTCCTTGTCGCTCTTTTCTTCGGGTTCGAAGCGTTTAAGATGCGCGCGCATGCTTTCTATGTTCTTGCGGAACACGTTGAAAACGGTCGTCAGCTTTACGTAAAGTATGCGCGGCGACGCGTACCTGTTTATTTCGGTGTCCGCGTAGAACAGGTTTTCCATAATGTTGCACTTGTCAACGAGCGTGAAAAGTTCGTCGACCGTTCTGCAACCCTGGATCTGCCTTACGGGAGTGCGGTGTATGTAGTCGTCCACTTCTTCGCGCGGTATGTCGAGAAAGTACAGGACGGTCTTTTTGCCTAAGCCTATGACTCTGCCTATTTCGAACCAAGTAATGTTGCGGAGCGTCCTGTTGCGTTCTTCGAAAAACGCTTTCGACAGCACGGCTACCGTTATCTTGCACGCTTCGATCTCGCGCTCGGAGTTGCTGACGAAATTGTTTTTCGTGCAGACCGTTTCGTCCTTGCCTATCGCGCTGAAATACACGCCGCGGCTGTGCAGAGCGTCGGTCATTTCCTTTACTTTTTCTGCGTCTTCGCTCAAATAAAGTATAAGCATTTTACTGCCTATGATCTCGGTGTCTTTCAGAACTTCCTGCGAATAAACGTACATTTTTCCGTTTTACCCCCGCTACGTTAAAAGTATCGTAGTTAAATTATACCATACGTCCGCCGTTTTATCAAGTGCGGGAGCTTATTTTTCGACAAAACGCCGCAAAAAACCAACAAAAAAGCAATTGCGGGACAAACGTTCCCTTACTTCGACAAAGAAAGACACGCGCAAAACGACGCATTACGATAATATGTGTGCTATAATTGCATAGTAATCAAAAAATAAGGAAAAACAAGGAAGAAATTGTAAAGAAAACGAGAATTATGTTGGTGGACGACAACAAGGACTTTATCAAGGAAGTCAGGGAGTTTTTCGCGGGGCAGGAGAAATACGAGATAGTCGGCGAAGCGTACGAAGGCGTGAGCGCGTTGAGTAAGTTCGCGGAGCTCAAACCCGACGTTATGCTTCTCGATCTCGTAATGCCGCAGATGGACGGCTTTTCGGTGTTGGAGCGCGTCGTGAAAGACAACGCGAAAATAATCGTCGTTTCGGCGCTGAGCCAAGACGCGTTCGTTTCCAAAGCTACGGCGCTCGGAGCCGACTACTATATGATGAAGCCCGTTTCGCTGAGCAACTTGAAAGAGCGCATAGACGAAGTCGTGGCGCCCAAGAGCGTCAAAGCCGCGCCCGCCACCAGGCTCGTTCGCAACACGACCATGGACGAAAAGATAACGAATATTTTCATTACGGTCGGGATACCCGCGCACATAAAGGGATATCAGTTCCTGCGCGAAGCCATAAAAATGGCTATCGACAATCCCGAGATCATTAACAGCATAACGAAGCGGCTCTATCCCGAAGTCGCTGAAAAGTTCGACACGAGCCCGTCGAAAGTAGAACGCGCGATCCGCCACGCGATAGAAGTCGCCTGGAACAGGGGAAAGATAGAAAACATAAATTCACTGTTCGGCGTGCGCGTGTACAATCACAACGAAAAGCCGACCAACGGCGAATTCATAGCGCTTGTTGCGGATAAGATGCTGTTGGAGAGTATGTAGTTTGACGGTGCATTCATCACGCTCTGCGGGCTACGTGCGTCAAGTCGGCTCAGTCATTTATGCGAAATAAACTCTTTTCGCCGCCTTGCCGCCTGTTGCCCGCCGAGCGCGCGACTGCACCGTCAAAGTTTTTGACGAAACGGACGCACTACTCCGAGTACGTAACGGCTACGCGTATATGCGTGTTGTAATCTCCGAAGCCAGCGCCGAACAGCATTATCCCGCTTTCGGTTTCGAGCTTGATGCGCTCGGGCTTGCCGATAAGCGACAGCGATTGTCCCGACAGTTTTTCGCCGTCGAGAAACGCGCCGTTATTCGTTACTCTCAGAGTTCGGAGCGAACCGAACTGCGGCAACTTCGAGTCGTACCATTCGGGATTCAAGAATCCGCGTCTGCTCGCGTTCGGAGCGAATATTTCGCAAGAGCCTAAGTTCGTGTCGTTCAGCGTAAACGAAACGCGCGATCCGTCTGCTCTTCCGCCGCCCATAAAGTCGGGCGACATTTCGGCGGTGAACGAGATTTCTTCGATCGGCTTTTTGCGCCTGAATTCGGGCAGGAGATAGGTCAGCGATCCCTTTTCGAACCAGAGCGCGGCGGCTTGCGCGCGGGCGGGCGAGAGAAACGATTCCCTTTCGTCGCGCAGTCCTATATAGCCCGAAACGGAAGTCAAGCCCGAATGACCCGATACCGAAAAGTCGGAGTACAGTCCTATCGGAAGTTCGGCCGCGTCGCCGCCGAAACCGACTACTTCGTTCGAAACGTCGATAAGCACGGCGTCCTGATTTATCGAACATTGTTTCTGCCAGCCGCGTTTTCCCTTGGTCGCAGTGATCTTTATAAGTCCGACTTCTTCGAGCTTTTTGATATGTTTCGTCAGCGCGCCGTTAGTTAGGCGCAGGCTTTTTGCGAGCGTGTCGAGATTGACGGATCTGTCGCTTTGTATGCGCTCCAATATTTCGAGCCGCACGGGACTGCCGAGCGCGTTGCACAGTTCGAACGCGTCGCGCAGATTTTCATAGTGTTTCATACAACTATTATACTATATATTTCGCCGAATTACAAGTTTTTACCGCTTTCGATTGACGGAATCGGTCGTTTAATTGTATAATAAATATATTATATCATAGAAAGCGCAGTCGCGCGTTGTACGGACAACAGGCGGCACGGCGGCGACTGAGTGTACTTCGGGTACTCGATTGAGCCGACGCGACGCACGTAGCCCGTACGGCGCGATGAATGCGCTTTCGATACTGAAAGGACTGAAAAACCTATGAAATTCGATATAGACTTAGTCGGCAAAATAGGTTCCATGGCGCTCATAGACAAGGAACACAGCGATATCGACTACAATAAATTCGCTCGGCTCGGGCGACAGCTTCGTCCGGGCATGATCTGGGTGTCGTCGGGCGCTACCGAAATAGGGCGGCTCGACTACATACGCCGCACGGGCGAAGAACTTACGGGCAACATTGACGACGTTAAGACCGACTACGCCGCGCAGGGTCAGGCGATACTCATGCAAACGTACCGCAATTTCATAAGCGAGAAGTACGGCGTGAAACAGGTGCTTGTCGAGCATTATCATTTCAACGACGAGTCTAAGCGCGAGCATATAAAGGAAATGCTGCTGCGCTGTCCCGCGCAGAACACGATCCCGATCGTCAACTACAACGACGCAGTGTCCTACGAAGAAAACCGCAAAATGGAAATAAGGGAACTGCTCAAAAACAAGGGGCATGCTGTCGAACTCGTTGACAACGACGAAACCGCAAGTCAGATAGCCTGCCTTGTTAAGTCGCGGCTTCTCGTTATCCTGACGGGGCTCGACGGGATCTACAAAGATCTTTCCGATCCGTCGTCGCTTATAAAAGAGATCTCGGGAGCCACGCCCGACGAAGTGATACAAAATATCGAATACACGAAAACGCTCTGCAACGGCGCGAGCCGCAAGGGCGCAAACGGCGCGTTCGCCAAACTCGAATATATAAAGCCTTGCGTAAAACTCGGTACGAAAGTCATAATAGCTTCGTCGAAGTACGACCTTAATGACATAATCGACGGCTCCGCCCCGAGCACGACAATCGCGGTAAGATGATTTATTCGCTTTTTTCTTTCTTTCCGGCGAAAGGGGTTATTTTGAATACGTAGATAAGCACGGTGAGCGCGGCGGCGACGAGAAACAGGATTATCGCCTGAAACTGCGACGGCGAAAGCCCCGGAATAAAACTTCCGCGGTCGTCTCCGCGGTAGAACTCTATTACAAAGCGGAAAACGGCGTACGCAAAGCCGTACAGGATAAGCAGAAAATCCGTCCGTTCGAACTTAAACAGAATGAACATTATTATCCCGAACAGAACGGTCAGAAACAGCGCTTCGTAAAGGTTCGTCGGGATCGCTTTATAGTCCAAGCCGTAGAACTTGAATCCGAAACCGTCGGTGGGTTTGCCGTAGCAACAGCCCGCGCAGAAACAGCCGTAGCGCCCGAACGCGTGCCCCAAAACTATGCACGGCGCGGCGAGATTGGCAACGTGCCAGAACTCTTTTTTCACGTCGGGCTTTGCGGCGAAAACGGTGATAAGCACGAAAGTCAGAACGCCGCCTATAAGTCCGCCGAAGAACGTTATCCCGCCCCATGTGAATTTTTCGCCCGTTTTTATGCTGTCGATCAAGTTGTAGAGCTGTTGAAACAGAAAAGCGCAGACAAGCCCGACCGCGATCGAGATCACGGCGTTCAGCGAATAGAAATTATAAGGTTTATCGGCGACTTTGAACTTTCCGCATAGGTAGCGGAACAGGATTATCGCGGCGAAAATACCCACGATGATCAGTATCGTGAACATATCCAAAAATTCCACGCCGAACAAAGACGGATACATAATATGATTATATCATATATTTCTTGCGATTGTCAATAGTAACTTTTGCTCCAAGCGATTGACTTAAAGCGATAAATAAGCTATAATTTTTTTATGATTGCAATAGCGGATTACGGCGCGGGGAACATTCGTTCCGTCGTCAACGTACTAAAAAGTTTCAATGTGGATCACGTACTCGTAAAAAATCCCAAGACCCTGTTCAAAGCCGACGGGATAATTCTGCCCGGGGTAGGCGCGTTCGGCGACGCGTCCGAAAATCTCGAAAAGTCGGGGCTTAAAAGCTCGCTCGTCGAAGCCGCGGGGCAAGGCATACCGCTTCTCGGCATATGTTTGGGGCTTCAACTTCTGTTCGACGAGAGCGAAGAAAAGGACGGCGCAAAGGGCTTGGGGCTTATAAAAGGCAAGGTTACGCTCATCAAGGCGCAAGGACGCAAGATCCCGCACATAGGTTGGACGAGCCTGAGCGGCGTTAAGGGCAAGTTGCTCGACGGCATAAAGAACGACGAATTTTTTTATTTCGTCCACAGCTACGGTGCGCACGCGACCGACCGCTCCTGCGTGGCGGCGACCGCCGAATACGGCGAGAGTTTCGACGCCTGTATCGAAAAGGACAATATTTTCGGCTGTCAGTTCCACCCCGAAAAGAGCAGTACGATGGGATTGAAGATAGTCGGCAATTTTCTGAAACTTTGCGGGGAAGAAATTTGAAATTCGTCGTTAAAATCGACAAAAAACCGCAGTCGCGCGCCAGACGGACAACAGGCGGCGCGGCGGCGAATGAGTGTACTTCGAGTACTCGATTGAGCCGACACGGCGCACGTAGTTCGTATGGCGTGATGAATGCGGTTTTTATAAGGAGTTGAGTCTATGAACGCGAAACGAATAATACCTTGCCTTGACGTAAAGGACGGCAGGGTCGTAAAGGGCATAAATTTCATGCAGCTTATCGACGCGGGCGACCCCGTGGATAACGCTATGCAGTACGAAAAAGAAGGTGCGGACGAGATAACTTTTCTCGACATTACGGCAACGGTGAACAACAACAACACTGTCGCCGACATGGTGCGCAGGGTAGCCGAAAAAGTGTTTATCCCGCTGACGGTCGGCGGCGGCATACGCTCGGTAGACGACGCGAAAAACATTCTGCGCTCGGGCGCGGACAAGATCTCGATAAACTCGGCGGCGGTTCTTCGTCCCGAACTCATTTCCGAGTGCGCGGACGCTTTGGGTTCGCAGTGCGTTGTCGTGGCGATAGACGCCAAACGCACGGGCGGGAGCTGGAACGTTTACTACGGCGGCGGCAGGACGGATTCGGGGCTCGACGCGGTAGAGTGGGCCGTAAAAGTCTGCGAGATGGGCGCGGGCGAGATACTCCTGACGAGCATAGACTGCGACGGAACGAAAAACGGCTACGATCTGGAACTTACGCGCAAAATATCCGACGCGGTGAAAGTCCCCGTGATAGCGTCTGGCGGCGCGGGCAAAAAAGAACATTTTTACGAAGCGTTCACGGCGGGCGGTGCGGACGCGGCTTTGGCGGCGTCGCTGTTTCACTACAAGCAACTCAATATCGGCGATCTGAAAAAGTATCTGCGCGGCAAAGGCGTCCCGATGAGAGCATAAAAGGAGTTTTTCAATGAATAAGACCGAAACGATAACAATGGAAGAAGTCGAAAGGATAGCGACGCTTTCGCGCCTTAAATTCGACGAGAACGAAAAGGAAGAAATGCGCAAGCATTTGCAGAATATCTTAAAGCATTTCGAAATGCTCGACAGCGTTGACGTGTCGAAGATAGAAGCCACAGCTCATATATTGGGCACCGTGAACGTTCTGCGCGAAGATAAAGCCGAACCGTCCGCGGACAGGGAAAAGTTGCTCGCGAACGCGCCGGAGAAGGATGGCGGGTGTTATATCGTGCCGCGCGTAGTAGAATAGGCGGCGGCGTATAGCGGCACGTCTTTCCGCTACGTTTGCCGCGCGCGCTCGGTCGAGTACGTTTAAGTACACTCGCTCGCTTGCGCGTCAACTGTTGCGAAAACCCGCACCGCTCTCCGCCGCCTTGGGTGTGATGATGACAGTCCGCATTAAAAATACACAATATCGGAGCATATTATGAACGACTTACTTAACTTATCCTTGACAGAGATCGTGAAAGCGCTGAGAGAGAAAAAGGTTTCTTCTCTCGAACTTACGCAGGCGTGTTTGAAGCGCATAGAAGAAAACGGGGAATTAAACGACTTTATAACGGTTTGTTCGGAGTCGGCGGTCGCCGCGGCGAAAGAGAGCGACAAAAAGCTCGCGGGCGGAAACGGCGGAAAGCTCGAAGGCGTGCCCATAGCGATAAAGGACAACATTTCGACCGAAGGCATACGCACCACTTGCGCGTCGAAATTTTTGGACAATTATATACCGCCGTTCGACGCGTCCGTAGTCGAAGCGCTCAGGCGCGAGGGCGCGGTCATAATAGGCAAAACGAATATGGACGAATTCGCTATGGGTTCGGGCAACGAAAATTCGGCGTACGGAGCCGTAAAGAACTTCCGCGACAACTCGCGCGTTCCGGGCGGGTCGAGCGGCGGTTCGGCTAACTGCGTTGCGGCGTGCGAAGCGTTTGCGGCTCTTGGGTCGGACACGGGCGGAAGTATCCGTCAGCCCGCGTCATACTGCGGAGTCGTCGGCTTAAAAC
>DBEXQE010000381.1:0-2107 GCA_048167245.1 Christensenellales bacterium
CGAGCCGCCGATTTTTCTATTTCTTAAACTTATCTTCCAACTTGTCCGTCGCTTGTTTGAAGTACGAGCGATCCACGCTGTTATAAGTTTTTATCGTCGTTGTTACGTCCTTGTGTCCGAGCAGTTGCTGTATGACTTTCGGATTTTCCTGCGCCTCGAACAGCATACTCGAATAAGTGTGCCGTATCGAATGGAAGTGAATATTGTATTTTGCCAATCCCGATTTTTTCATCAACCGTTTGAACATAGAGCGCGTACCGTAATATGTCCGAAGTTCGCCGTCGTCGTTTGAGAATACCAAATCGTCGGGCGCGGTGAACGATATGCCCGTCAAGGCTTGCCGTTTCTCTCGGTTTGCTTTCCACCGTAACAGCGACTTTTTCAGCATAGCGGGCATAGGCACTTCACGAACGCTGGCGCACGTTTTCGTATCCGATATAACGGTTTTACGACTGACTACGTTAAAATCGGCGTCAAATTCGGGTATCTGGGTAATGGCGTTGTCAATTACAATTATGTCGTTGACAAAATCAAAATCTTTCCATTTGATAGCCAAAACTTCGCCAATACGCATACCGCCGAATAACTGTACCATACAAAGCGGCTCAAAGAACGGATGATTGCTTATAACCTCAAAGAATTGCTTGCGCACGTCGATGGGAATAGCCTTGTAATCGTCGTCCTTCTTTTCCTTATGCTCTTTCGTGGATTTGACCTTACAATCTTCAACGGGGTTGCTGTCGATAAACTTGCTCTTTTTGGCATAGGCGAAAAATTGATTTAGCGTAAACTTTACCTTGCGAACGGTAGCAAGCGCATAACCGGCAAACAACATTCTATTCAATAACGACTGAATAACCGTGTCGGTAATCTCGTTGAGTTTCATATTGCCTATTTCGGGGTAAATATGATTTTTCGCGTTAGACAATACACGCTCGAAAGTACGGGGACTGACTTCGGCACGTTTGAAAGTGATAATCCATTGGTGCATCAAAACTTGCAAAGTGTCGTTCTGAACGGAAGCGTGTCCGCCTTTCAGTTTCGTGCCGAGCAGCGTCGTCATTTTAACCGCCACTTCCGAGCGCGTTTTACCGTAAATAACTTTTCTTATGCGTTTCCCGTCGTCATCATAACCGAGCGTAACCGAAGCCGCCCAACGTTTTTCGTTCTCACGGTAGTAAATGCAGCCCTCGTTATTGCCGCGCCGTGCCGTATTTTTCTTTTTAGCGTTTGCCATTGCTGTCAACTCCTTCGCAGTATGCGCTCATCTGCCAAGTTACGAAAGCAACAATGCTGACTACCTGACGCTTGCCGACTTGTACCATCGGAAACGATTTGCTTTTCATCAAAGTGCGGACGTTATCGCGCCCCAAACCGGTCAATGCAACAATATCGTCGCAGTCCAAGAACGATTTACCATATTCGGCGCTTATGCGTTTCGCTTCCGACGCTATAATGCTTTCGATATTGACGCTCATTCTTCTTTTTCGCTTATATGCAAATAAGCCAACAATTCGTCGTAATTGAGAAGCACCTTTTTCCCAATCGTGAAAGAGTGGATAATACCCTTTCGGCAAAGTTGCCGTATAAAATTGCAGGTAATCGCCGTTTCGCTGTCTTTCTGTTTGATAAGTTCCAACGTTTCTTTCACGGTGCGTAATCGCGCCATTGTCATACAGTTTGCCTCCTTGTATCTGATTTGAACGTAAACGGCAATAATTGCGGAAAACCGTGCAATCCGTTTCGTTTGCGTCCGAATGCAGTATAAACGAAGGTCTGTGCAAAATGCGAGTAGGTAAAGGTGGGGAAAAGTAAGGTAATTTCCGCTCTTTTGCATAAGCAATCAAGGGAACATTATCTGCCCCATAGGTTGAACAGGTAGGTTGATTAGTCATAGATTTTACTCCTTGTTTTTTATTTGTCTTTCGACAACCAAAGAGAAAATCGGGAAAAGCCTACGCCGTCAAGGACAAAGAAAAAATCATAGCGTCAGCATTTTTCAAGTGATTGTTTTACGCTATGATTTTTTCCCTTGCTTGGGTTTACGCTCTATTCGATTTTAGTCTTACGGCAACGGCTTTTTCCGATATACACCCCTGTCGAAAGA
>DBEXQE010000382.1:0-10591 GCA_048167245.1 Christensenellales bacterium
CTGCGTACGGTTTTATACTTATTTACAACACTTTCGACAGGAAAGTTTTAAGCCTGTCGCTCTGCGGGTTTCCGAAGATCTCTTTCGGCGTGCCCTGCTCTATGATCTTGCCGCCGTCCATAAACAGGACGCGCGTCGCGACTTCGCGGGCAAATCCCATTTCGTGAGTAACTATGACCATCGTCATGCCTTCGTCCGCAAGTTCCTTTATAACGGCGAGCACTTCACCGACTATTTCGGGGTCGAGCGCGCTCGTGGGTTCGTCGAAAAGCATTACTTTGGGGTCGAGCGCCAAAGCGCGGACTATCGCTATGCGCTGTTTCTGCCCGCCCGAAAGCGTGGACGGGTACGAGTTCGCCTTGTCCCTTAGACCCACCCTGTCGAGCAGTGCGTAAGCCTTGCGTTCGACGGACTTGTAAACTTCTTCTTTGAGAATATATACGGGCGGCACGGGCGGCTCCGTCTGACCGCTCACCTTTTCGCCGCCGTCTTTCTTCTTTAAGTTGTCCTTGTATTCCTTTAACAGCTTTTTGTATTCCTGCTTTCTGCGCCTGTTTTCGGCTTTCGAATTTTTCCAACCGAGTTTATACGGCGCGAGCATGATATTTTTGAGTATCGTCATATTGTTGAACAGATTGAAATGCTGAAAAACGATACCTATTTTCCGACGGTGAACGTTGATATCCGTTTCGGGGTCGTTTATGCAAGCGCCCTCGAAATAAACTTTGCCGCTCGTGGGTTCTTCGAGCAGATTAAGACAGCGCAAAAACGTGCTTTTGCCGCTGCCCGACGGTCCTATTATCGCAACCTTTTCGCCTTCCCGGATCGTTTCGGTTATATCGTCGAGAACGAGATGATCGCCAAAGCTCTTAGTTAAATTAACTACGTCTATCACTTTTCTTCATTCTCCTTTCGATCGCGCGGATACCGAACGTAAAGCCTATTACGATAACGAGATAAACGAGCGCAAGCATAAGATACGGTATAACGTATTCGTAGTTGGAAGACGCGATCGATCTGAACGCTTTCGTTACGTCGAGAACGGCTATAAAACTGACTACCGAAGTTTCCTTTATAAGAACTATCAATTCGTTTCCGAGCGTCGGCACGATGTTTTTGAAAGCTTGCGGCAAAACGACGTACTGCATCGAACGCACGTAACCGAAACCCAAAGAACGGGCCGCTTCCATCTGCCCCGGATCGACGGAGTTTATTCCGCTGCGGATAATTTCCGAAACGTACGCGCCGCTGTTCAGTCCGAATGCAATTATCGCGACGACAACGTTATTCGCGGCTATTCCTATCGCGGGCAAAAATACGAAATACATGAGTAGCAACTGCACGACGATTGGCGTGCCGCGCAATATAGTTACGTACACTTCCGCAATTCCGCGCAACACCGCGGCGACCTTGCTTTTCGACGGATACACCTTTACGGCGGCAATTATAACGCCGATCACTATACCGATAATAAGACCTAAAATTGCGATTAAAAAAGTATTACCCAGACCTTTCAGTACGTCCAGGTAACCTTTATTCGTAATAAAACTCTTGTGAAAAACCTGCCACATGTTATAAATTACTTATTCGTTTTCTTAACGATCGACCTTGCGGGCATCTCGTCGATAACGACCAAATCGATATTTCCGTTTTTAAGATCCTGAACCGCCAAAGCGCCCGAGTCGTACCCTTGCGCAGTTATGTTGGAAAAACCTTCAAAACCGAAATCTGCACTACCTTTTATATATTCTCCACCTGTCGTTCCGTTTTGAAAACCTGCCTTTTTTCCGGCAAGTCCTTTCAATACGTTTTCTATCTCGGCGACAGTCGTGCAACCGTCAAAGTCCTTATTGTCGTTTTTGACGATGATCATCTGACTTGCCTTATAATAGGAAGTAGTGAAATCCACCGATACCTTTCTGTCTTCGCTGACGGTAAGACCCGCAACAGCCAAGTCGATATTATTCGAACCTACCGAAGTTACCACGGAGTCGAAATCCATATCTACGATAACGAGTTCCATTTCGAGTCTGTCGGCGATAAGTTTGACGATCTCCATATCGATACCCGTAAACTGATTGCCCGCTTTGTATTCAAACGGTTCGAAATCCGAATTGGTAGCTACGACGAGTTGCTTGTCCGCTTTGGAATTGTCTACCGAACCGCCGTCTATCTTCAAACGCTCGCTTTCTTTCGAGTCGTCGAAATATTTTTCGGCGATATTTCCGAGCGTGCCGTCGTCCATGATTTCTTCCAAAACGCCGTTGATCTTGTTTTTCAATTCCGTCTGAGCCTTATCCACGCCGAAAGCATATTCTTCGTCGGTAAGTTTGACTTCGATGATCTTAACGTTATTCTTGCTTGCCGAGCACCCGACAAGCGCGAACGCGCAGGCAAGAACGACTGCCAAAACGGCTACAACAACTTTCTTTTTCACTTTTTTCTCTCCCGTGAAATAATAAATTTTGCATAATTATATAAATTACTGTATAATTATACCCCCCCCGCGTGCCTTTGTCAAGAATTTTACGTATAATTTTTCATTCCGCAAGCGGTAAATCGAGTTGCTTTGCCCCGCCGCAGTATGCTATAATACGGATATGAGCAAAAAACTTTCCGAAATGTCGCTTTCCGAGCTTTGGCAACTGTTCCCGATCCATCTGACCGAGCCGGATCCCGAATGGAAACGGCTGTATAAAGAAGAAGCGGAAAATATCTCGAAAATTCTGTCGTGCGCCGCGGAAATCAGCCACATAGGCAGTACGGCGATAGACGGGATATGGGCGAAAACAGGGTCGCCCGGAATAAGCATACCCTGTTTTATTTGTTTATTTATAAATTTATTTCGTTCCGAAAAGTCTGTCGCCCGCGTCGCCCAACCCGGGTAAAATGTAACCATTGTCGTTGAGCTGTCTGTCGAGCGTCGAAACGTATACGGGAACGTCGGGGTGTTTTGCGGCGACCTTTTCTATCCCTTCGGGCGCGGCGATGATCGACATGAGTTTGATCTTTTTGCAACCGCGTTTTTTGAGCGCGTCCAAAGCGTCGCACGCCGACCCGCCCGTCGCGAGCATCGGGTCTATAAGGAACACCGTCTTATTCTCTATGCCCTGCGGCAATTTGCAGTAATATTCGTTCGGTTCGAGAGTTTCTTCGTCGCGGTACATTCCGATATGCCCGACTCTCGCCGTCGGAAACACCTTATGCACGCCGTTGACCATTCCGAGTCCCGCGCGCAAAATGGGAACTATCGCAACGCTTTCTTCGGGAACGCGGTACTGCGTCGTAACTTCGAGCGGCGTTTCGACCTGCACGGGAACGAGTTCCACGTCGCGCATGCTCTCGTAAGTCATCATCGTCGTGATCTCTTCCACGAGTTCGCGGAATTCTTTCATGCCCGTCTTTTTGTCGCGCAAGATCGAAACCTTGTGCTTTATAAGCGGGTGATCGAAAATAAAAACGTTCTTGTAATTCTTATAGCTACTCACCGTAATATCCCCTTTTCGGTTTATTCCGTTTTTTCCGCCGCCGCTTCTTCCGAAACAGTCTTGATCTCGGCAGTTTCGGTTTCGCCTGCGCCTATCGTTTCCTGCGACGCAATTTCTTCGACCGTTTCGCCGCCGTTTTTCTTCGCGCCTATGTTTACGAGCAAGTTAACGAGTATGCCCAGGATAAGCGCGCACGCAACTTCCGTAACGGTAACCTTGCCGAACGAAAGGCTCATTCCGCCCACGCCCGCGATAAGTATCACCGACACGACGAACAGATTGCGGTTGTCGTTAAGGTCGACTTTCTGTATCATTTTAAGACCCGAAACGGCTATAAATCCGTACAAAGCTATGCACACGCCGCCCATAACGCATTTCGGAATACTCGACAGGAACAAAGTGAACGGAGCCAGGAACGCGCTGAGTATCGCCATTATGGCGGTTACGAAAATCGTGATGACGGACGCGTTGCCCGAGATAGCCACGCAACCGACCGACTCGCCGTAGGTCGTGTTGGGGCAACCGCCGAAGAACGCGCCGGCTATCGAACCCACGCCGTCGCCGAGCAACGTGCGAGAAAGTCCGGGGTCTTCCAAAAGGTCGGTTTCTATTATCGAAGAAATGTTTTTGTGGTCGGCTATATGCTCCGCGAAAACTACGAACGCGACGGGTATGTACGCGACGGCGATCGTTCCTATGTACGCGCCGATATTCGCGCCGCCGTAACCGCCCTTAAACGCTTCGACGAACGCAAAGTCGGGATACCAAGCCTGAGCGGTGCCGAGCGTCTTGAACGGAGAAAAGTCGATAACTCTGAGAACTTCGGCTCCGGGCAGATACGAAAAGCCCGTGAATATTGCCGCCAAAGCGTAGCCCGCCATGATCCCTATTATGAACGGTATCATTTTGATCGTCTTTTTGCCGTAAACGGAGCAGACTATCGTAACTCCCAACGTTACGAGCCCGCAAAGGAGCGCGATGAACGGCGAACAAAGCATATCTCCCGCCGCGTTGAACACGCTTCCCGACATAAGGTCGCCTATCGCGTTGCCCGCGAGCGACAGCCCTATGATGGCGACCGTGGGTCCGATAACGACAGCGGGCATTATCTTGTTTATCCATTTTACGCCCGCGAACTTGACGACGAGCGCGATTATAACGTACACGAGCCCCGCGAACGCCGCGCCGATTATCAGCCCCAGATATCCGAGCGACATCGAAACGCCGCCTGCGAACGCCGCGCCCATGCTTCCGAGAAACGCGAACGAACTGCCCAGGAACACGGGACTTTTGAACTTAGTGAACAGTAGGTAAACGATCGTTCCGACGCCTGCGCCGAACAGCGCCGCCGCGGGCGACATTCCGTTCTTTATGATCATAGGAACGGCGATCGTAGCCGCCAGTATTGCGAGCAACTGTTGAAGCGAAAATAACAACAGCCGCCCCGTCTTGGGTCTGTCTTTTACACCGTAAGCCAACTTCATAAACATTACTTCCTTTATCTTTCGATTGCGGAAAATTCCGCTCTTTCTATTCTAACGCATTTTGCCGCGAAAAGCAAGCCTAATGCCGCAGTTTGTCCGAAAAAAACAGCCGCTCGGTAATTTATCCGTGCGACTGATTTTTTTAAGCCCGTTAAACTATGCTTTCCAACTGCTTCGTCATGTTGGCGAGCCTTTCGCGCTTGACTTCGATCTCGGCGGTGTAGGTCCTGAAAAACTGCATTTCGGTTTCATCGGGATCTCTCTTGCTTATAAGCGCTTCTATAAGCGAAGCCTGCGAACGCGAACGCTTGATTTCGAGTTCCTTGATCTCGGCTTCCAAAATCTGCATTTCCTTAGCCAATTCCTTTTTCAACGACATTTTCTCGGTCTCCTTTATATATTTTTGTTAATTATTCCTGCGTTTCGTCGGTAGTAGCCGCCGCTTCCCGATCTGCGGAATTTTCTTCCGCGGACGGCGCTTGCGTTTCGCTTACCCTTGCGGCTTCTTCGCGCATGCGTTCCGCACGCGAGAGCATAGCTTCGGACTTGGCTCTCATACGCTCGGCGCGTTCCGCCGCCGCCTTTGCCTTGGCTTCCAAAGCCGCCGCCTTTTCTTCGACGGGCAGAGACCTTTCGGCTTCCGCCGCCGCCTTACGTTGCCGAGCGCGCTCTTTCGCCTTTGCGTTGGCGACCGAGATCTTCGCTTCTTCGGCGACCTTGTTCGCGCGGACCGCCGCTATCGTAGCGTCTACGGTAGCTCTCGTGCGGATAGCGAGCGTTATCTTGCCCGTGAGCAGTTCTATTACGCCTTTCTTCCACAGGATAACGAGTATACCTGCGGCGACTCCGAGCGCGCAGATAACTATTATGAGAGTTACCCACCAGGCAAGTCCCGGCTTTTTGTGGATCCGGAAGAATATAGAATCGGAAATACCGGTATAATCGTCGGTTTCGTCTATTACGACCCTAAGACCGTACGTGCCGGCTTTCGCTCCTTTGAGCCTGTTTATTCCGTCCCGAGAATCGTAAACGACTTTGCCGTTTCCGTCCGTTATCGTTACATGCTTTGCTCCGTTGCCGAATTTCGCGCTTGCAACGGCTTTGTTGACTTCGGGATCGTAGCGTCCCGTTATCCAGTTCTGAATGGACAGTTCGCTGACCCAACCGTTGGTCGCCTGCTCAATAACGAATTCGAGCGTTATGCTGTCGCCGCCCGTTTCGTCGCCCTGCCAACGGTAACAAGCGGGATCGCGGAATTTGAGAACCACTTCGTAAGTTCCCGCCGAAACGCCGCCGTCGTTCTTTATGATATAGTAGATATCGTTGGGCTCTATCTCGGCGACCTGCTTTACTCCGTTGTATTTCTTCGCCGCGATCTGCGGGATCATTATCTCGCGCGTTATGACTACGGTGAAATAGTAGTCGTTTCTGTCCTCGTTATCCGATATGGTATCTATCGACGAAAGATAGTTTTTGGAGTCGAGCTTGTAGTAAACCGTGTATACGTCGGGGTCGATCGCGTCTACTGATACGAAATATTCGTCCGTCTGCAAGCGGCGGAGATTGTACACGAGCTTGATATTGTCGAAATAAGCGTCGTATCTCTCGTCGAGCCATACGACCGAACGCTCGGGAATATCACGCAAAAGTCCTTCGAGCGCCTTTGCTATACTTCCGTTATCGTCGTCTTGATAGAGATGAGGTCTGCCGTTGAACGTATATTCGAACCGAGAGCCTTTCAGAGCGGCGTTTATCGCGTTCACGTAAGATTCTCTCATGGTCGCTTTCGTAACGGTAAAACTTACGGAAGAATTAAACTTCGTCGTATAGCCGTGCCATTGTTCGTCGGATTCGATTTCTCCGTTGCCGTTCGTATCTTCTTCGAAAATCGCAGATACGCTTTCTACGTCGAAATTAAGCGTATATTCGCCCGCCGGAATACCTTCGTTAAGATATTCATAAAATTCGGCGCCGCGTCTGAACGTTCCGCCTATCTGAGTTCCGTTATAGAAAAGCGTCATTCTTACGGGGTCGGCGCCGGGCAAACCGTACTGATCTTCCGCAACGTCGTGCGCAAGTATCGGCATAGGGAAACGACCAACTCCGTATTCGCGCGTAGCTATCTCGTAAACGTTTTTCTGACTGTCTATGACCCAGTTGTTTATATCGACTATATACCACTCTTTCGTAACGGTAGCTTTGCCGTTATCTTCTATCCTTACGGTAACGCCGCGCTTTATCGCGTCCGCGGGAGCGTACCTAAGTTCGAACTCGTAATTTGCGGACGGAGTTATAACAGCCGAAGATATATATCTGCCTACTTCCGTTCCGACGTTATCGTAATTACTTGCGTCTATTTCACCGTATTCCAAATTACCGTACGCTTCGTTGTCGGCAAGACCTACGGTTACCGCGGCGGAGCGTTTTCTTACGATCGCATAGCGTACGGTCTTTTCTTCCATATCGGTATATCCGCCGCTTGCCATATCGGCGTCCGAAAGTTTAGTGTTATAAGGTACCACCGTATCGTCGGCTTTCTTATAAAGATAAATGACCGTATCGGCGGAACTCATAAGGTTTTCGCTTACGCCGATATTGCCTATTTTAGTAACTTTCCAGAAAAGGTTTTCGTAAGCCGCGAGATTTATCTTTTTGCGCGCGACGTTTATCGTAAATTCCGACGCAGAACCGTCGAACGAAACTTTCATGCCGTATACGCCCGCGTCTTTTATGACTTGCGGCAAAACGTCCGCTTCTGTGCCGTCGGGTTTCGTAAAGCTCGTTATCTCGACCGTCATACCGGGAGTTATGCGGTCGCTCATCGGCATAAGCAACGTGTTCAGCGAATCGAGCCTGTGTTCTTCTCCGTCGTAAACGAGATCGTTGCGCGCGATAAATACTTTCTGTTCGGTGCTTTCGGCAAACGAATAAAGGTCGATGACCTTAACGCCGTCCACGGCAAGCATTTCATTGATAACGGATACGACGACTCTGTTGCGCTCCGTCGTTTCGGCGGTTTCGCTCGCAAACCAGCGTCTGTTTTTCGTAAGAACGGTGCCAACGTTATCGGTGTCGGACATGGCGACCGTTTTCCACGCGTCGCCTACCTTGACGAGCGAGTATGGCTTGCCGAAAAGTCTTGTTTCGGTGTCGACTACCGTTCCGAGATAATTATATCTTATCGTTACGGGGTACGCGATCTTTTCGCTCGCATCGAGCCCGAGTTTTTCGGCAAGAGCCGCCGTAACTTCGGGATCGTCGGAAACGAACACGGGCGCGCCGTCGCCTTTCTTCGAGAATGCGTTTTCGTGGTACGTCGCGTTTGCGTTGTTCGGCAGATAAACGCTGAGCCCGTCCGTCGTGTTAACGAACGCTCCGTCGCCTACCGAAAGCAAACTGTCGGGCAGATCGACCGCTTCGAGCCTTGTGCAAGTTGCAAACGCCGCTTCTCCTATGCTCGTTACGCCTTCGGGGATCGCGATCTCTCTTATGCTCGTATCGCCGAACGCGAAATCGCCTATCGTTTTAAGAGCGCCGTTCTGCGCGAAATTCACGCCTGCGATCCTCTCGTCCGCGCATTTGTCTATCGTAACGACTTTTTCGGGAATATCTATGACTACTTTGTCGGTTCCCGTAATTTTGATGCCCGTTATTACCGTTTCGGAGCTGTCCGTATACTCGAACTCGTACGTGCTTGCCGCCGCCGCAGGTCCGACCGAAACGACTGCCGCGCCCGTTACGAGCGCAAGCACCGCGAATATCGCCGCCGCAAACAAATATCTTATATTGAACGCTTTCTGTTTCACTTTTTTATATCTCCCGCTTCTCTTATAACTCGTAACCGTTGATCAAATACAAAGTCGTGTAACTGCCTACGCCTTTACCGTTGCCGTTACCGAAGCACCCGTTAACGGTACCCCCCCCCGCGACTTTTCCGACGTTGCCCACGCCGACCGTGGCTTTTTCCGCTCCGTAGAAAGATAAATCGCCGACCACGCCGCCGCATAAGCTCGGAATATCGTTATTGCTTGTATTCTTTACCGTAGCATTGTTGACGGTAACGTCGCCGTAGTTAAAGCAACCTACGAATTCGTTTTTAACGGTGTCGTTATTCGAATTCATATAGAGCTGACCGCAAATGCCGCCCGCACCGTAAGCGTTATCGCAAACTATATTTCCGCGGTTGATGCAATTCGTCATGGAAAAACTTTTCGGACTCGGGCTGTACGAATAAAGTCTGCCCGCAATTCCGCCCGCATAGTGCGAAACTCCGCCGAAACCGTTTTTAACTCCGCCGATCACCTGAACGTACTGATGCAGATCGCCGTAATTCTCGCAACCGTCGAAAGTCATATTTACGCTGCCATCCTGCGTATACGAGATCATACCGCCGATATACGAACCGTATATATCGCCGTAGTTCTTGCAGTTCAGGAAATTCATCTCGTCGATCCAATAAGCGTACGCGATCATACTTCCTTTTTTATTTCCGTCGGAAGTAACCGATTCGTTCATACAACCGATATTTACGTAACTCGTGCAATCCTTTACCGTTACGGGCATTTTATCGCCGGAAGTACCGAAAGCGCTACCGTTATATCCCGGATACGAACGACCGATTATTCCCGCCGCCGTATCCGCGCCGACTATAAGACTTTCGGTATCGGGATTGCCGACCGTACAGTTTTCGACCGTTATGCCGCCGCCCGCAAAGCCGATAAGAGCCGCAACGCTGTCGGGAATAAGCAGTTTCTTTGCGCTTCCCGCTTCCGCCGCGTCCCATGTATCCTTATAATTGAAATCAAACGTGTCTATATTCAGATTTTTCACGACGGCGTTGCCCGTAGCTCCGAAAAATCCGTAATGGATCTCATAGAAATGAAAAGTATCGTCGTTATTGGATTTATCGTAATCGGAAAATAACGGCCCGGTTATATCCCCGGCGACGATATTCTATTTATATTCGCTTTCCGTCGCTCCGGTCGCCGTTATCGCGTTTAAGAATTTTTCCGCGCTGAAATTGTATACGGTATGACCCTTACCGTCGAAAGTTCCCTTGAAAGCATGCGGCAAAGTTTTACCGCTTTGCTTACGGTGATCGAAGCCTATGGGGAACCACAGTCTGTTGTTAAGATCTACGTCGCATTCGAGAGATACCGTATAGCCCGAAAAACCGTCGCCGCGCGCATAAACTTCGTGAGCGAAATACGCCAAAGCGTCCGCACTGCTTATCGCAACCGTTTTTTCCGTTTCGTCCACGACAAAACCGTCGTAAGCATTTCCGCCCGAAGTATTCGGCTCGTCCCACCCTGCGTCCGCAAGAGTAGCCGTCCAGACGCTCGCCGTTTCGGCAGTTCTTTCCGTCTTTACTTCCGCGCCGTCGTCCGCGACCGTTTCCGCGACCGACGAAACGTTTTCGCCCGCAACGCTTTTAACGACTTCGTCCGTTTCCGTTGCCGCGCACGCCGCAAGCGGTACGCACGTAAAAGCCGCAAGCAATGCCGCCGCAGTCTTTTTGATTTTTCCGACCATCTGTCCTACCTCCGAAAACACAACCGAATAAATACCGATTTACATATAGTTATACATATAATAATATATCATAGCATGACCCTTTCC
>DBEXQE010000383.1:0-1743 GCA_048167245.1 Christensenellales bacterium
GAAAAGCCCGCGGAAAGCAAGCCGGAAAGCGGAGAAAAGATCGCTTCGACTGCTTCTGCGGAAGACCCCGACGAAATAGTCGCCGCAATAACCGCGGCTATATGCGCGGTATACGAGTCCGAAAGCGGAGAAGTTCCGCCGTTCGTGATCAGAAACATAAAACGCAAATAAATTCGAAAATATTTAAGGAGTTATAAATAAAATGCGTAAGTTCAATGTAAAAGTAAACGGAAAAGCATACGAAGTGGAAGTCGAAGAAGCGGGCGGTGCGCCCGTCGTTTCGAGCGTTCAGGCGGCTCCCGTACAGGCGGCTGCTCCCGCTCCCGCGGCAAGACCCGTAGCGGCAGGCGGAACTCCCGTTACCGCTCCTATGCCGGGACTCGTTCTGAAACTTGCCGTCGCTAACGGAAGCGCAGTCAAAAAGAACGACAAAGTTCTCGTTTTGGAAGCCATGAAAATGGAAAACGATATTTTGGCTACCGCGGACGGCGTTATAACGTTCTCGGTCAAAGAAGGCGATTCGGTAGAAACCGGCACCACTCTCGCATCTATAAACTGACGCGGAGGTTTTGTAGATGAATTTACAGGAAATGCTCATAAACCTGTGGCACAGCACGGGTCTGTACGCGAGCGCGTGGCAAAACTACGTGATGATAGTTATCGCGTGCTTACTGCTGTATCTTGCCATAGGTAAAAAATACGAGCCGCTTTTGTTGCTTCCGATATCGTTCGGCATGCTTGTCATAAACATTCCGGGCGCGGCGGACGTGCTTTACTTTCCGGGATACACCGGCGACACGCACGCCGTTCCCGCGGGGACTACCGATTTCGGCTTGTTTTACTATCTGTATCAAGGCGTGGACAAAGTTATCTACCCGCCGCTCATTTTCTTGGGCATAGGCGCGATGACGGACTTCGGACCGCTTATCGCAAGCCCCAAGAGCCTTATAATAGGCGCGGGCGCGCAACTCGGAATATTCGTAACGTTTTTCGGCGCGATACTGCTCGGTTTCACGGGCGTAGCCGCGGCGGCGATCGCTATAATAGGCGGCGCGGACGGTCCTACGGCTATATATCTGACGCAAAAGCTCGGCAACCCCGAAAATCTGTTGCCGACTATCGCGATAGCGGCGTACAGTTACATGGCGCTGATACCGGTAATACAGCGACCGTTCATGAAACTGCTTACGACGAAAAAGGAACGCCTTATCCGCATGGAACAGCTTCGCACCGTTTCCAAGCGCGAAAAGATACTGTTCCCCATAATAGTTACCATAATAGTCGCTCTCATTTTGCCGCAGGCGTTGCCGCTTCTCGGAATGCTCATGCTCGGAAATCTTCTGAAAGAAAGCATGGTAACCGAGCGTCTTGCAAAGACGGCGACCAACGAACTTATGAACATAGTAACGATCATGCTCGGCGTAACGGTAGGTTCGAAAGCTCTCGGCTCTACGTTCCTTACGCCTATCACGCTCGGCGTTATAGTTTTGGGCGTTGTCGCGTTCAGCATAGGAACGGTAGGCGGCATACTTACGGCTAAGGTCATGAACCTGTTCTTGAAGAAGAAGATAAATCCGCTTATAGGAAGCGCGGGCGTTTCCGCAGTGCCTATGGCGGCGCGCGTATCGCAAAAGGTAGGGCAGGAAGACGATCCTCAGAACTTCCTTTTGATGCATGCTATGGGACCCAACGTGGCGGGGGTCATAGGGAGCGCGGTGGCTGCGGGAATTCTTTTAGCCTTGT
>DBEXQE010000384.1:0-1684 GCA_048167245.1 Christensenellales bacterium
TATAGAAGAGATAAAGCGGCGGAGCAGGCGCAAGACGATCGCTCTGATCGTGGTGGCGGCCATATTCGTCGCGGCGCTTATCGGGTGGATAGTGTCGCTCGAAATAGAGAACAAAAAGCAGAGAACGCGGCTTGAAAACATGTACGAGCGGACTTTTTACGAGCTTACGGACGCGACGAACAATCTCGAACTTAATTTATCGAAATTGCTCGTGGCTTACTCGCGCGAACAGAGCAGCGCGCTGACGCTCGAAACGTACAAACATTCGCAGGCGGCGCTCGACGCGGTAACGCGCTTGCCGCTGAACAGGGTCAATTCGTCGGACGCGGAGAAATTCTTCAATCAGGTAGCCGATTTCTGCCTAAGCTACAACCGCGCTCTCGCGTACAACAGGGACGACTCGGTCTACCGCGGCAGGCTCGAAGATATGTATATCACGGCGCGCACGATAAACAATCAAGTCGCGTCGGAAACTTCGGACATGATAAGCGGCGGACTGAGCGTTGCGGACTCGCTCGAAAAGTGGGACGAGAAGAACCGCGAGAGAGCCGAAAACGGCAACGAAGGCGACGAGAAAGATCACAGCTCCGTCGAGTATCCCGAACTCATTTACGACGGACCGTTCTCCGACGGCGTTTCGGACAGGTGTTTCAAGGCGCTCGAAAACCTGGACGAGATAACGGTCGAGCAGGCTTGCGCGAAAGTGCGCGAACTGCCGTACGAGATCTCCGACGTTAAGCAGATAGGCGAAAAGGACGGTCAGGGCGCGGCTTACGAGCTTATAGCGACTTCGTCCGCGGGAGATATCTATTGCTCGGTTACAAAGCGCGGCGGAAAGTTCCTGAGTATTTCTTTGAGCCGCAACGTTACCGACGTTCTGCTGACGGAAGACGGGGCGAAAGCGGCGGCGGAAAACTTCGCGCGCTCGCTCGGGTTCGACGTTTCGCCCGTCTGGTATAACGTGATAGACGGCGTGGCGGTAGTTAATATGGCGCCCGTCAAGAACGGCATAACGTACTATACCGATCTCGTGAAAGTCAAGATAGCGCTCGACGACGGTTCGCCGTGCGGGCTCGAAACGACTGGCTACTGCATGAATAACTGCGCTCGCGATCTTAAACCCACGATGAACGAAAAAGCGGCTAAATCCACCGTTCCCGACTATTTGACGGTAAGCAACGTGCGGCTCGCGCTCGTTCCCGACGGTCAGAGCGAACTGCTTTGCTACGAACTCGCCGCCGAGTACAAAGGGCTCGACTACTTCATATACGTAGACGCGCACGACGGACGGCAGATAAATATTATGAGGGTTATAGATGAGGATCAGGGAAAAATGGTAATATAGGCGCGGCGGCGTATACGGGCGCATCTTTCCGCTACGTTTGCCGTGCGCGCTCGGTCGAGTATGCTGAAATACACTCCGCTCGCGCGCCCGTCAACTGTTGCGAAAATCTGCAACCCGTCTCCGCCGCCTTTGGGTGTGAGAGATAGGCGAACTACGAGCAGTGAAAAACCCCGAAGTGAATTCGGGGTTTTTCGGTTTATATTAGGTGTGTGAGTGCACCGCTCTACGCCGCCTTGGGGGTTCTTGACCTCATCAGTCTCGCTCTCACTTCGTTTCCGCTCGACAGCTTCCCCTAAAAGGGGAAGCCTTGATTAAGGTTAAATCAAATAAAAAAGGCTT
>DBEXQE010000385.1:0-11531 GCA_048167245.1 Christensenellales bacterium
TGAAAAAGAAAATGATCTGTATCGCGCTTGCCGCGCTTATGCTGTTTTGCACGGCGTGCTCGGACGGCAAGGATAAGGGCAAGGACGGCGACGACGGCGCTTACCGCGTAACGGTGGAAAAAACGAACGATAAGATATGGAAAGAAAACGAGCAGACGGTCGTTCTGCCCGACGACTGCGGCGATCTCATCGAAACGGCGGGCGAAGAATTTTGCGATCTGTTCGAAGAAGCTACCGAGATAAAGCTCGACCTTGCGTACGAGTCGGAAATAACGGTGAATAGCGGGGGGGGGGTACTGGTATTTTATAGGCGACACTCTCGCGCTGAAAAATAAAAACATAGACAACTCTTACGAGCTTTTGGGCGACAGCGGCGTAGTCATCCGCACGGACGGCAACGCGGACTACATAGCGGGCGCTACCGAAAAAGGCACGCTGTACGCCGTCTACGAGTACATGAACAGGGCGTTCGGGTACGAGTTCTACGCGGACGGCGAAACGTACATAAGCGACGGCACCGACGCGAACCGAATGAAATTCGATATAGTTTACCGTCCGTCGGTTGCAAATCCGTGCCTTATGGCGGGTGAGCTGAACTCCGACAACACGCTGTACTACAAGTACCGTTTTCAGAATTATTATCAAACGTGGGTAGCCGACGATACCGACGTGTACTACGCGCACACGTATTTCAAGATAATGCCTAAATCCAAGTACTACGCGGCTCATCCCGACTGGTACAGCCCCGACGAAGAACACAAAAATCTGTGTCTTACGCGCGACCCCGAAATGATAGACGAGTTCGTCGCGAACTGCAAGAAGATAATTCTCGCGGACGGCGGCAAGCACAACTATTTCATGCTCGGACAGGAAGACAACTTCGAATTCTGCGGTTGCGACAGTTGCAAAAAGCGCATAGCGGAGCTCGGCGGATTTTCTTCGGGCGTTATGATGGAATTCACGAACGAAGTAGTGCGCAGGCTCAACGCCTGGATGGCGGAAGAAGATCTCGACTACAACATAACGTTCGTAACTTTCGCGTACAACCACACGAAAGAGCCGCCCGTAACGTACGACGAAAGCGCGAAGAAGTATGTTCCCGTGAGCGACACCGTAGTCGCCGAAAAGAATATTTCGGTCCAATACGTCATCAACATGTGCGACTATTACGCGCCGTACAGTAACAGCAGGAGCATAGTAGCGGCTCTCGACGGTTGGAGCGCGCTCAGCGACTCGCTGACGATATGGGAATACTCGACCAACTTCGAGAATTATCTCGACTGTTTCGACAATTTCAATTCCATGGCGGCGAACATTCGGCTTCTCGAAAGCCACGGAGTGGACTACATAGTCGAACAGTCGGCTTACAACACCTGCACGACGGCTTTTTCGGAACTTAGGCTTTATCTGTGGTCTAAGCTCATGTGGGATTCGAAGCTCGATACTTCGGAGCTTATAGACGATTTCATTTTCCGCTACTATAAAGACGCGTCCGACGATATAAAAGCGTATTTCGACGAGCTTTACGGACACGTGGATTCGCTTGTGGAGCAGTACGGCATTACCGTGCGTTCGGGCGGCAACGAATGTATGGTTCGGCAATATTGGAGCCGTTCGGTTTTGAATTCGCTGAAACAGCATATCACGGACGCGTACGAAGCGATAGAACCGCTCAAAAACACGCAACTGCTCCGTTACAACATGTTGTACGGTCGCATAGAAAAGCAGGCACTTTGGGTGGATTATTGGAAGTATAAATTCTATCCGACGGATCTCGGAAATCAGGACGCGATAGATGCGTATTACCGCGAGTGGAGCGCTCGCGCGCGCAAATACGGACTTACGGTCGTACAGGAGTGATAAACGATGAAAGAAAAAGACTTTTTCGAAGCCCGCGACACACCGATGATAAAGCGCGGAAAGAGCGACTACGTACTCGTTTTGCCCGATGAGCCGGGAGAGTACGAGCTGAAAGCGGCGGACGAGTGGAACGAACTTATCGAGTCGGCGACGGGCGTCAAACTTCCCGCAGTCCGTGAGAAAGACGCGCCGAAACATAAGCGCATATTTCTCGGGAACGTAAAAGCCGCGAAGTCGTTCGGCGTAAGCATAACGTATGGCGCGCTGTCCGCCGACGGTTTCGCGATAAAGAGCAACGGCGACGATCTTCTGATAGCGGGAGTCGACAGGGGCACGCTGTTCGGAGTGTACGGGTTCTTTGCCCGCACGCTCGGGTACAGGTACTACGCGAAAGGCGAACGCCGCATGGAAAAGACGGACGAGTTGCCGTTTTATGAAGCCGACGTGCTGGAAAAACCGGATATCGACGCGCGCAGTTTCGGCTACTACGACGTGTATCATATCGGTTTCCCCGAAATAGGCAAGAACGCCGACCGATTGCGTATAGGCAGGAACAATTACAGCGATTGGATAACGGCGGGGCACACGTATTTTGCGATCTTGCCAAAGGAAAAGTACGCGGCGGAGCATCCCGATTGGTACAGCCCCGACGGCGCTAATCTGTGCCTTACGGCGGACGGGATAGCCGAAGAATTCGCCGCAAACGTGATCGAGAAAATAAAGACGACCGAAGGGCGGTACTTTATGATCGGTCAGGAAGACAACTTCGAGTTCTGCGGTTGCCCGCGTTGCAAAAAGGAGATCGAAAAGCTCGGCTCGGAAAGCGCGGTCATGATGAAGTTCTCGAACGCCGTCGCGCGCATAGTCGGCGAGTGGACGGAGAAGAACTGCCCGGGGCGCGGGATACGGCTCGTAACGTTCGCGTACAACAAGACGAGTTCCCCGCCCGTAAAGTTCGATAAGAAAAGCGGCGAGTATAAGCCGCTCATGCCCGACTGCGTGGCGGAAAGCAACCTTTCGGTCATGTACATTCCGTTCGGCACGTTGCACAACTACCCGTACACGCACGAAAAGAACAAAGTGCGCGGAGAAAATTTCCGCGGGTGGCGCGCATGCACCGACAGTCTGTTCATATGGGACTACTGCACGAATTTCGACAACTATCTCGTCGATTTCTGCGACTACGACGTCATAGCCGACAATTACAGGTTTTTCAGAGAGAACGGGGTAGAGTTCCTGTTCGATCAGGGACCGTACAACAGCCGCACGCCGTGCTTCGACGAACTCAAAATTTTCCTGCACGCCGAACTTGCCTGGGACGCCGGGCAGGACACCGAAGAACTCATAAAAGAGTTCATGACGGCTTACTACAAGGATATCGCGCCGCACATGCTCAAATACCTTAACAAGGTGCGCGAGCGGTGGAAAGAGATCCACGCGCTCTGCGGAGAAGAACTGCGCACGGGCGGTATGGACAGCAGTTACTGGCTGTTGCCGAAGTTCTATCCGAAAGACTTTCTCGACGACTGCATGGAAATATTTACCGACGCACGCGGAGTTCTGGAAACGATCCGCATAGACGAGTGGGACAAATACGTTATCCTGCGGGAGCGGCTGAAACAGATAACTATTTCGGTAAGGTTTTTACTTATTAAAATTTACGGTCGGTACTACGGCAAGGAATTGCCCGTTAAGATCGACGACCTGCGCGCGGATATGAACGCGTTCGGTATCACTGCAACCAACGAAGGCAACTTCTTGGAAATATGTTAATTAAAAATACGGAGGGTAAAAAAAGATGAAAAAAAGACTGACGCTCGTATTGAGCATGCTCTTGGCGTTGTGCGCGGTATTCATGGTCGCGTGCGACAATAAGAAACCGGATGACGGAGACGGCACCACGCCCGCAACTACGGCTTCGTACACAACGGAGTATTGGTTGGAAAATGACGACGGCACTTACGCGAAAAGCGATACCCACGGCGAAACGCTGACCGGCAACGTGGGCGAAACGGTCAAGATCACGCAGAAAGAAATAGACGGCTACTACTTCGACGGCGACAACAAGAGCAACGTGCTCAGGGGTTCCGTTCTCGAAGACGGCTCGCTCGTACTTAAAGCGTACTACGGCAAAGACTACTCGGGCAGAGTAACGTTCCAAACTACGCTCGGCGACGAGATCGACCTGTTGAAAGGCACTAAGACGACGCTCGCGGTTACCGTACTTTTGGACGGAACGCCCTTGACGAGCGGCGTTACGTACGCAAGCAGCGACAGATACGTCGAAATTGACGCGGTAACTGGCGAAATGGATCCGAAAATGCGCGGCGAAGCCGATATATCGGTAGGATACAAGAACGTGAGCAAAACGTTCCACGCCACGGTATACGATAAATTCGTAGCTACGGAAGAAGATTTTTGGAGCATTTACGACCATTTGGGATATTCGTATAAACTGACGGAAGATATCACGCTTTCGGAAAATACGATCGTACATTTCGCAGATACCACTGCGGATCCCGCAACTCAGCCTGAGCTGTATCAGGGCTACGGAATAAACTACGACTTCAACGGCGTGCTTGACGGCGGCGGACATTCTATCACGTATACGGGTAATCGTTTGTTCCATTGGGTATACGGTTCGGGTACGATCATACGCAACGTAACGCTTAACGCAAGCGGTGGATTTTATTGGGGCGCGACCATAGCGTACGGCATAGACCAGAGCGCGGTCGTAGAGAACGTAACCTTAAACGTATCGGGCTATACGCATTTCGAATGTAATCATTATGTAGGCAGTACTTGGATACACGTAGGCGAGGGAAACACGTTCGGTAATGGCGCTCTGTTCGCTACGGTAGACAATGCTACCATTAAAGACTGCACCGTATACGCCGATCTTACGGGATATCCCGACAGCGGAAATCAGGGTATACAGAATTACGGCGGTATCGCTTATCTTGCGTCGTCGGGCGCGCTTATCGACAACTGCAAGGTTTATTCGACCGACGGCACTATCGAGATCGTTCGCGTAAACAACGGCGCGACGGTATCGAACAGCACCGTAAGCGCGTTCGAAGAAACGACCTATACGGTCGAATACTACTTGGAGAACGCTCAGGGCGCATTCGTCAAAGACAACGAAAAGACCGAAACGCTCGACTCTTACGTGGGTTTTGCGGTAAGCGTACAACCCAAGTCCTTGGCGGGCTATGCGTTCGATACGGACAACGAAAACAACGTGCTTTCGGGCAAAGTTCTCGCAGACGGCGCGCTTGCTCTCAAACTCTACTACAATAAGAGCAACGTAGTGTTCGATACCGAAACCGCAGACGAATTCGAATTGGCGGTAGCGGGCGGCACGGCTACGAAAGATCTCGCCGTTACGGTTACCGACGACGGAAACACCGTAACGAGCGGCGTTAACTATTCCGCGCTTAATACCGATATAGTTTCGGTTTCGGACAGTGGCACGGTTACGGCTCTCAAAGGAGGCACGACCACCGTTACCGTGGAATACGGCGGCGCGACCAAAGACTTTACGGTTACGGTATATACCAAATATATAGCAAACGAAACCGACTGGTGGAGCATTTATACCGACGCAACTACACTTGCGGGCTGGTATAAACTCTCGGGCGACGTAACGCTTACGCAATCGCAACAAGAGCATTTCCCCAACGGTCATACAGTCAACCACACTTTTACGGGTCTTATAAACGGCGGCGGAAATACGCTTACCTATACCGGTGCACGCAACAGCAGACTGTTCCATTCGCTTACCGGCACGATAGAAAATCTTACTTACAATGCGGGCAACGGTTTCGATTACGGTAGTGCGATTTCCTATCAGATGACGGACGCTGTTATTCGTAACTTGAATCTTACCGCGAATATGATTAGCTTCGATGTCAAGCAAAATTTTGGTTTTGATATAATTGCTTATGGTGCGGGTATACTCGGCGTATATGTACAAAGGACGTTAATCGAATCGTGCGAAATAAACGTAACGTTTGCACGCGATGTGAATTTAGCCGATATTTATAATCCGATCGCAACATTTGCGCCTTACGTATATTATAGCGGAATAGGGTACGAAATTCAAAACTCTACAATAAAAGACGTAACCGTAAACAGCGATGAAAATATTGCTCTTTATGAAAATGGAAGCGGTAATACCGTTGAAAATTCCAAAGTTGAAAGTCCCGATATCGTATGGACGGAGATAGACTCCGAAGAAGATTGGTGGGCTATTTATGCAAACGAAACGACCCTTGCGGGCAACTATAAATTTACGAAAGATATAACTCTTACCAAGAATTCGTGTATGGATGACGCTTACGGCGTGGAAAACGCATACGCAAACAATGTTGTATTTACAGGTCGTATAGACGGTAACGGTCATACTCTGACTTTTGAAGGAGCGGACGGACAAGGAACAGGAAACAACAGATTGTTTTTCGAATTAGACGGTACAATAGAGAATCTTACGTACAATGCAGGAAAAGGTTGCTATTGGGGAAGCACGATTGCGTTCCAAATAAAGAACTGTGCAATTCTTAATAACGTTACCGTGAATGTAACTATGACTACGGCGGAAGTTTATTTTGCGGTAACTGCGGGTGATTACAGGAGACAAGATGCCGCGGGTGGCTTATGTGTTTATTTGGAAAACTCTTACTTGGGTAAAGTTACTGTGAATTTGGAGTTTGACGGTAATGGTTCGCCTGATTATTTTGAAGGCATTGCGTGGAACTGCAATAAGTCTATTCTGAATAACGTAAGGGTAAATTCTCATTCGCAACTTATAAGCGACACTAATACCGACAACGGTTTGTTCCGTATATGCGCTAATTGGACTGATTTAATTAACCCTATCGTAACTCAACTCGAAACACAAGCATAAATCAAATATCGTTTACGGTGGAAAGAGACGGCTCGTTCGTCTCTTTCCGTTCGTAAATGAAAAAAGGAAATCATATGATAAACAACGATATTTTGGAAAATACCGTTTCCGCCCGCGGACAGCTTAAAGACAGCGAATTTATCAAATTCTGCGTTAAAGACGGCGCGAAACTCAAAGTGCTTTTCGTGGGCAATTCGATAACGCGGCACGGAGTAAAGGAAGAAATAGGCTGGACGCGCGATTGCGGCATGGCGGCGAGTTCGCTCGAAACCGACTACGTTCACCTGACGGTCGCCGCGCTCGAAAAAAAGTACGGCGCTATATCCTACTGCATAGCTCAGGCTGTCGCGTGGGAATACGCTTTTGACCGCGACGAAGAAGTGCTTGACGGGTTTTCCGCCGCGCGCGATTTCGACGCGGACATAGTTATCCTGCGCATAGGCGAGAACTCCGACCGCGAACTGTTGCAGACCGAAGAATACCGCAGTCATTTCGAAAAAATGGCGAAGTTTTTCTTTAACTCGCATTGCAAAAAGATAGTAACGAGCCTGTTTTGGCGATACGATCCGATAGATATCCCGATCGAGCAGGCGGCAAAGGCGAACGGCTGGACTTACGTGCCTATTTGGGAACTCGGCGAAAAGGCGGAGAACAAGGCTTTGGACGAGTTTTGGCACGACGGCGTCGCAAAGCACCCGAACGACCGCGGCATGCGCGGCATTGCGGACGCCATACTCGCGGCGATATAGGAGAATTCGGAAATGATCATCGGAAACAAGTACTATGCTCTCGAACTCGACGACGCGACGGGCAATATCTTGCGCTTTTCGGGCGTTACGGGCTATAACTACATAGAAAAGGAAACGCCGCTTATCCGCTTGCAGCTGTTGTCGGAAAGCGGAGAGCGTACCGTCGTTTGCTCGGATAAATTCGTTTCTTCCGAGAAAAAGAACGGCGCTCTTACGCTCCGCTACGAAAATATGGGCGGCTTGCCGATCTCGGTTACCGCAACGGTCGCTTTCGACAAAACGCCGTATCTCAGGTGGCGGCTCTCGCTCGAAAACGGGAGCGATCTGCGCACCGAAAGCGTTCAATATCCGGCTTTGATAATTAAAAACCGTCTTTCTCCCGACGGGTTCAAGCTGTTTTGGCCCGCAATGGAAGGCGCGGAGATAACCGACGTGAATTTCAGAACGGAACTTATGAGCTGCGCCGACGGCACGGTCTATCCCGTCAAAGGGTGGCAGGGCGTTTATCCCGGCGCGTGTCAGATGCAGTTCATGTCGTACTATAACGGCGAACACGGAATGTATTTCGCGTCGCACGACGACGGCGGCAGATACAAGCTCATAGAGTGGATGCCCGAGAACGACGGCATACGGCTTATTCAGCAGGTCTACGCCGAAGAAAACGACTTCGTTTACGACTACGACGTGGTTTTGGGCGCGTTTGCGGGCGACTGGTACGACGCCGCCGAAATCTACCGAGAATGGGCGACGCATTCGGATATAATAAGTTTCCCGAAACTCAAAGACAACAAGGAACTTCCCGAATGGCTGTTCGAGCCGCTGACGGTCATAACTTTTCCCGTGCGCGGTACTCACGACACCGACGACATGAAAGAAACTCACTATTACCCGTACGAAAAATGTCTGCCGTATATAGATAAATATCGCGAGTTTTTCGGCAACAGGCAAATGGTGCTTCTCATGCACTGGGAAAGCACTGCTCCGTGGGCGCCGCCGCACGTCTGGCCGCCTTACGGGGACAAGAAGTCTTTCGACGCGTTGGAGCGCGGTATCCACGAGCGCGGCGATCTGTTCGGACTGTATTGCAGCGGGCTCGGGTGGACGCAAAAGAGCCTTTACGTTGACTACGACAGGACGAAAGATTTCGAAGAAAAGGGACTTAAAGACTGCGTGCAGGTCGGACCCACGCGCGAGATATTGCCCACGACTACGTGCAACCACATTCGCGAAGGGTACGAACTTTGCCCCGCGTGCGAAAAGGTGAAACGGCTTGCGGCGGACGAAGCCGCTATGATATCGGGCGGCACGGACGTAGACTACTTGCAGTTCTTCGATCAGAATTTGGGCGGCAACACGTATTCGTGTTACAGCGATAAGCACGGTCATCCGCCGATCCCCGGCGCCTGGACGGCTCGCGAAAGCGCGGACATAGCCGAAAGAATGAGAGCGGAGTTTTCGGGGCGTCGTCCGAACAAGAAAATGCTTATAGGTTGCGAAGCGGCGGCTTGCGAACCGCTCATGAACAACATGCGCTTCAACGATATCCGTTACAACCTGAATTTTATGTACGGAATGCCCGTTCCCGCGTATAACTACGTGTACGGCGAATACGTGCGCAATTATATGGGCAACCATACGGCGGCTACGCGCTTACTCGACACGCAGGTTTATCCCGACAATATTTTCATGCGCACGGCTTATTCGTTCGCGCAGGGCGACGTGCTGACTTTCATGCTCAAAAACGACGGCAAAGTCAACTGGGAATGGAACGTGCCGTGGAACGACGACAACGAACCCGATCAGGACGAATATCTGCGCTTTTGCAAACTTCTGAACGATTTCCGCAACGGGATATTGAAAGACGCGTTGCAGTTCGGCAGAATGGAAAAGCCCGTTCCGATCACCTGCGGCAAGTATCTCGAAAAGGTCGAACGCAAAGGGCTTATCCGCGTATGCGACGAAGTTACGCACACGCGCTTTATTACCGAAAACGGCGAAGACTTCGGGATCTTCGTGAACTTCAACGATAGACCGATAACTTTTACTTTGCGCGGCAAGACGGACGGCGTTATGTACGTATCGCCGACCGATCGCGGCAAACCGATCGTCGGAAAAGATATCGGGTTCGACATGGCGGCGCATAGCGTTCTCGTTATAAAACAATGATAAAAGTACTCGAAAGTCCCGTAAAAGAGTATTTCTCGGATACGGAAATAGAAATAAACGGAGCGGCGGCGCGGGCGGAACTTTGTCGCGTATCGGCGCTCCCTTTCAACATGCCGTGGCAGGGGCGTCAGCGTCCGCTCTCTCAGACCGAAGCGGCGGGCTTTCTGCGCATAGTCGCCGACGAGCCCGTGAACGTAAAAGTTCGCCTGCGCAAACGGGCGGAAAAATTTACGGTGCGTCCGCTTTCCGAAAACATATCGGTTACGGCGGACGGCGGCGAAGTCGGGTTTACTCTGTCTCGCGCGGGGCAATACGTTTTCGAAGCGGGCGACGAACACGGCGCTCTGCATATATTCGTCGATGAGCCGCGCGATTTTGCGGAATACGGAACTCCCACGCGCGTTTTCGGCAAAGGTCTGCACGACGCGGGCAAAATAACGCTGAAAGACGGCGACCGCATATTTCTCGACGAAGGCGCGCACGTAAAAGGCGTTATTTACGGAAAGAACGTGCGCAACGCGGCTGTGTACGGCTACGGAGTGCTCGACGGCGGAGCGGAAACGCGCGACGATCCGAACTGTTACGGCGAAAATCCGAACGGGTGCTTTAAGCTCTACGAGTGCGAAAACGTGAAAGTCGACGGCGTAACTTTCATAGATTCCGCCGTGTGGGTCTGCAACTTGTTCGCTTGCCGCAACGTAACGATCGACGACGTAAAGATCGTCGGACATTGGAAGTATAACTGCGACGGCGTGGATATAGTCAATTCTTCGCATATCACGGTGCGCGATTCGTTCGTCCGCGCTTTCGACGACGTTATAACGCTCAAAGGCATATTGCCGTACCGCGATCTGCCCGTAAGCGATATCACCGTGGAAAACTGCGTGCTTTGGTGCGGGTGGGGCAGAACTTTGGAAATAGGGCTCGAAACGCTCGCCGAAGAATACCGCGATATCTCGTTTACAGATTGCGACCTTATCCACAATTCCGCCGTCGCAATGGATATCCAGTGCGGCGACTATGCCGAGATCCGCAATGTTTTATATAAAGATATCCGCACGGAGTTCCAAAGCGGCACGCTGCCCGAGCAGTTCGAAGACCCGCCCGGGTGCGAGTATACGGGGCGCGGAAAACGCTATACTCCGACTTTTATAAAAATATGTTCGTACGAATACTTTTTGGGAAAAGGGTTCGAAGAATACGATAGGGAACTTAAAGCCGTCCGCGCCGAAAAAAGCGCCGCGTTCGTGCACGGCGTCGTTTTCGACGGGATCACCGTGTACTTGGAAGACGGTTGCGCGTCGCCGTCGGTCGTTTTCGATATGAAACCGCCCGGCAGGATAGGCGATATAAGCGTCAAAGACCTGCGTATACTGAAAGTCTAAACGCGAAGTTTTGCTTGACAATTTAGCGCGGGGGGGGGTATACTTATATAAGGTATATATTATAATATTATAGTATATACCTTTTTTGTTTACGCAAAATATTTATATCGTGTCTTATATTCGAAAAGACGGAGGAATTTTTATGATAGAACTGAAAAACGTGTCTAAGATCTTCGGCAGCGGCGAAAGCGAAGTCCGCGCGCTCGACGACGTGAGCCTTACGATAGACGACGGAACTTTTATAGCGATCGTCGGTAAGTCCGGCTCGGGTAAGTCGACCATGATGAACCTGATCGGCGCTTTGGACAAGCCCACGCAGGGCGAGATCATAGCGGACGGCAACAACCTTACGAACATGAAAGACGACGAACTCGCCGAGTACCGCAACAAGCACATAGGATATATTTTTCAGTCGTTCTACTTGGAGCCTACGTTCACGGTTTTGGAAAACGTGGCTATGCCGTT
>DBEXQE010000386.1:0-9859 GCA_048167245.1 Christensenellales bacterium
GACGTACTCGACCGAGCTTGCGCGGCAATCGTAGCGGAAAGACGCGCCCGTATACGCCGCCTAACCGCCGTTCGACCCCATTAAAAACTTCACCGCCTCCATATTGCTCACACTGCTCAGCGGCACGGAAAACGCGATGCCTTCGCCCGGCGCGAACCTTTCTTTTATAAGGTTCAAAAGAAAAGCCGTGCGATCCTCGTCGGACACCACGTTCAATATTATTTTTTCCTTTTCGCCCAAGCTCAGCGCCGCGGAAAGCTCGTCGGGAGCAGTTCCGCGCCCGAGATTTGCGGTGTGCATTGTAAAGCCGTTTTCGTTCAACAGCTTTATTACGTTGTTTCCCTTTCCTCTATCCGTTATGATAAGCACGAGTTTAAGCGGTTTTACTTCCGTAGGCATAACGTTCCTCCATTGACATTATCGGTCGAAGTCGACGGTTTCTTCCACGTCGACGCTCTCGTCCGCTTTTTCGGCAGGCGCGGCAATATCGCTCTTTTGTTTTTCGGCTTCCGCATGAGCGTCGGAAGTCAGGCGCAGTTTTTTGAGATTTTGGGGTACCAAAGCGTCGAAGTCGATAGTCGCCGCCTTTCCGATATCGATCTCCGACCTGATCTCGGCAAGACGCACGGCGATACGGTCGATATGCTTCGTTTTGAGTTTGAACATAAGACCGACGAGCTGGATCGTTATGAGCGGAGTCATCGCCACGAACGCAACGAGTCCGAAAGCGTCCGCGAAAACGTTTCCGCCGACTTCCGCGCACGCGCCGATCGCCAGGGGCAGAAGAAAAGTCGCCGTCATGGGTCCCGACGCCACGCCGCCGCTGTCGAACGCTATGCCCGTGAACATGGGCGGTACGAAAAACGTAAGCACGAGCGAGATGCCGTACACGGGAGCGATGAACCACCATATCGAAACGCCCGTCAGCACGCGGAGCATCGCAAGCCCCACCGACACGGCGACGCCCGAGCAAAGCGAAACGAGCATGAGCCGCTTCGAGATCGCGCCGCCCGTTACTTCTTCGACCTGCTTGTTCAGAACGTGTATCGCGGGTTCCGCCAACACGATAAGACAGCCCATGACCATGCCGAGCGGTATCAAAACGTATCGGTACGACTTCGACGCGATCGCCGCGCCCAAAAGTTTGCCCATGGGCATAAATCCGACGTTGACGCCCGACAAAAACACGGTAAGCCCCACGTAAGTATAAACTATACCTATTACTATCCTTATTATCTGCGACTTGTTGAGTCTCAGCGAAATTATCTGAAAAAAGAAAAATACGGCTACGACGGGCGCGAGCGCGAGCGCGACTTCTTTCATCTGGTGCAAAAGTCCCGCGGCAAGCAACGCGCCGATCTGCGAAAAGTTCGTTATCGTTTCGGGCATGGACGCGTCGTAACTTACCCGAGCGCCGCCCGAAAGCCCCAAAATCATTACGGCGAGAATAGGTCCGACCGAGCAGAGCGCGACCATACCGAAACTGTCGTCGCCGCCCGCGCTGTTTCCGCGCACCGCCGAAAGTCCCAACCCCATAGCCATTAAAAACGGCACGGTGATGGGTCCCGTCGTAACTCCGCCGCCGTCGAACGACGCCGCCAAAAACTCGGGCTTGAATACGGACACGAAGATCGCGAGAACGAACACGACGCCGTAGCAACCGAGCAGAATATAAGTCAGCTTGATCTTGAAAAACGTCTTTAATACGGACGCGACGAGAAAAAGCCCTACGCCCGCCGCGACCACGTACAAAAGCGCGTTAGACGAAAGCTGTTCGGCGAGAACGTGCAGGTCGGGTTCGGCAAGCGTTATAACGAAGCCTATGATAAAAGCCGTTAAAAGCACGAGCGGAAAGCGGCTCTTTTCAGTCTTGGAAAGCATGCTTCCTATGCTTCCGCCCATCGGCATCATGGCTACGTCCGCGCCGAGCGTGAACAGCCCCATTCCGAAAATAAGAAAAACCGCCCCTATAAGAAAAAGCCCGACCGTATATCCGTCGGTCTTTGCCATCGTAAGCGAAATAATAACGACAAGTAGCGTTATCGGCAACACCGACAAAAGCGATTCTTTGAACTTTCCCAAAAGCGATTTACCCACGTTAAATAATTTACATTAAATGCGCGGATTTGTCAAGTAAAGCGGCGAAGTATCGCTTTTTGCAAACGCGAATTCGCTTTTGCAAAAGTAATTTTTGGAGCTTTGGGGCGAAATAAGATTAAAATTTGCTTAGAAAACGCTTAAAATTCGATTCTTCCGATTCATTTTTATTGAAAAAGCATATAAAAAAGGGTATAATTATATAAAGGTATCACGCGCATACGCGCGCGTGAAACTTCCCGTTAAAAAATAAGAACCGATGGGGCAAAATTTATGTATTCAAAAGTAGGCGCGAAAGACGCCGATCTTCTCGTAATAGGTAAAAAGCGGATAAGTCGCAAAAGGAAACTGTTCATTTGCGTGCTTTTCGTTGCGACGGTGCTTACGGGCATGTCCGTACTGGAAAAAATGAACGCGCCCGCGCCCACGCCCGTGGACACGAGCGTAAAGATAGTGGCTACGATGCCGAAACCCGCAAGCGGCTCGCCCGCCGATTATTCGGCTTACGAAAATTTCTGCATAGCCGCGGGAGTGCTCAACTCGGCTTCGTATTTTCGGGCGGACACGGAAGGAACGATAGTCGCGAGCGTATTCGGCGCGCCGTACAATCAGACGCTTGAAGGACACCGCGTTTCGAAAGACGGCAGACTTTTCCACGAAGTAAACTCGACTTCCACGATGAAATCCGTCGGCGAACAGCGTTTCTTCGCGCAGGACACCATTCTCATGCGCACGGCAAAGTATAAAAAGGGCGTGCCGACCTGGGGAAGCATAGGACTTGTGCAAACGGACGACTTCTCCGCGAAATACGGAATAATCCCGCGCGAGATCTGCCTGTACGTCGTTAACGAAGACACGGTTCTCGAATCGGGCTTTGTAAAAGAAGAAAACGGACTTAAAACGTATTATATGGTACTCGATCCCGCGGCGGCGCCCGAACGCTATAAGCGTCAGGTCGGCGCGCTCGGCGGCGCAAGCGACTACCCCGTTTTCGAGTCGATCAAATTAACGTATACGATAGATTCGGATTGGGTGATACAGAGCCACACCGTCGAAGAAACCTACGATATTTCGATCGCGGGCTTGGGCGCGATGACCTGCCGCGCGGTAATGACGGAAACTTTTTCCGATATAGGAGCTTCTCTCGACTTCCCCGACGCGGCGCAGGATTTCCTTACTCTCGCGCCCGGATCCGTCGGCGATCTCGACGATAAACCCGTTATGGGAGCTTCCGACTACCTTGCCGAAGCGTTCGGCGGATATCTCGGCGGCGACGCGATAAAGTTTTCGGCGAATATCGACGCGCTCGGACTCAAACTGCCGCTGAAAGGCTTTATAGATATCAAAAACTTAGATATCCGCGTGGCGATCGGAGATATTCTGTACGCCGCGTATAAAGACAATATTATTTACGCGAAATCGGGCGACGGAAAGATAAAGATACCCGTTTCGTCCCTGACCCCCGTGATAGAAGAACTGAAACCGATCTTAAACGACGCGGGAGTCGATCTCGGACAAATTTCGTCGCTTTTGGAAGGCGACCTTATAGGCACGCTGTTCGGCAACAGCGACATCGAAGAAAACGGGAACGACGTTCATATCCTTATGCCTTTCGGCTTAATGAACATAGGCTTCGATATCGACATGCATCTTAAAAAGGCGGGCGAAAAATTCTATCCGCACGCGATCGTCGCGACGCTCGACCTGAAAGAACTCGGACTCGACAAACTCATAAAAACGGACGACGGACAGTACAAAGTAAAAGTAAATCTTAATTTCACGAGCGAAGAACTGCCCGCTCCCGACGACGGCTACGCGGAATTCGACCCGTCTTTCGTGAAAGACTTCATTTCGCCCGTCAAGAACGCGATCTCCGCGAGCGCGTACGATCTCGGCGGCTCGGTAACGGTAAACGGCACGAAGATAGAACTCGAAAACATGCAGATAGTCCGCGGCGAAACCTTGACGGCAAAAGCGCAGATAAAAGTCATGGGCATAACTGCGGATATAAAATTCGTCGATAACACTGTCTATATTTCCGCGGGTAACATAAAGCTGAAAGCGGCTGTTTCCGACTTACCCGCTCTCGTAAACGAAATACTCGCGCTTATCCCGAACGGCGACAAAATAGTTCCCGCCGTAAAAGACGCTCTCGGTTCGCTCGAAAACATATCCGTGCCGAGCGTTCTCGAAAGCGCGCTGAAATTCCTGCCTACGCTCGAATACAAAAACGGTTCGCTCGGAATAGAGATAAAAGGCGTCAAGGCGTCCGTAACCCCCTCGAAAGACGGAATTTCCGTAGTACTGCCTAAGTTCACTGTAAAGGACACGGCTGTTTCGGCGGACTTTTATTTCAAGTCGATCGCGGAGCAGACCGCGCCCGTAAGCGTCGATAACGCGGACTCTTACGTTTCGGCGGCGGATCTCATGCCGTATCTCGCGCCCGTCAAGTCGATAATGAACTCGAAGTCGTTGCAGGCGACCGTGAACGGAAACGTAAGCGGACTCGATCAAAAAGATCCGACGGAGCAGATAACGCTTTCGGGCGGCATGACGCTCAACCTGCACGACGGCGAAAACCGAGCACTTTCTATGAAAGCCGAGTTCGAAGCGCTCTCGCAGAACTTATCTCTCGCTCTTTCGGGCAACAAAGCGTATATCGCGCTGAACGACGGGATCAAACTGTCGCTCGATATCGGCAAAGATTCTCTGAGCGGGATCATGGCGGCGGTTAACGCGGCGCTCCCGCAAGACAAAAAACTCGCGGACGCGAAAATAACTTCCGCGCTGTCGATCGTCGACAATATTTTAAGCCTTGACTTGAAGTCGCTGTTCTCGCACATTCAAATAAACGAAAGCACTCTTACAAAAGTCATGGGTAGTATCCGCGCGCTCGAATACAAGGATAACGCACTGATACTCACGATTTCGGTAAACGATATAACCGTTACCGTAAGTCTCGAAAAGCCCGAAAACGGCGACGCGCTCACGGCGAACGTAAACGTTAACTTCGCGCCGAAAGCGCAGGACGGCGAAGAACCGAAATCGCCCGTCAACGCGCAGATAACGCTTACGCTGAACAACTTCTCGGAGAACGTCGCGGATATCTCGGTCAAAGATCCCGAAAGCTACGTTTCGTCCGAAACGCTTTGCTCACTGATCTCCCCCGCCGTCAACGCCGTATTCGCAAACGCGTACGATCTCGGCGGCTCGGTAACGGTGAACAAAACGAAGATAGAGCTTGAAAACGCCCGTATAGTTCGCGGCGAAAGCATTACGCTGAAAGCACAGATAAAAGTCATGGGCATTACGGCGGATATCAAATTCGTCGATAACGTCATCTATATTTCGGCGGGCAACATAAAACTCAAAGCCGCGATCTCCGATTTCGGCGCGCTCGCGAACGCGATAACGCCGCTTATCCCGAACAGCGACGAACTGCTCGGCAAAGTGAACGGACTTATCGAAAAATTCAAGAATACCGATCCGCTCGAAGCGATAAAGAAGATAGAAATTTCCGAAACGCAGGACGGCGGGCTGAGAATTTCGTACGACGACATAACGGCGAAAATAAAAGCCGTTTCCGACAACGGACTTTCGCTCGACGTTCCTACGCTGTCGTTCAAGATCGGCGAAACGACCGACGAGAACGGAGAAAAAGTCGATAAACTGTTCAAAATAAGCGCTAACGCAAGTCTTACGGCGGTAAGAGAACAAGCGGCTCCCGTAACGGTCGACGACGCAAACAAATACGTTTCGGCAACGGATATCGTGCCGTATATCGCGCCCGTTATGAAACTCATCTCGTCCGAGTCGCTCAAAGCAACGCTCGAAAACGGTTCCGTCGATAGCAACGATATCAAAAAGTATCTCCAAGCGACGGATCTGTCGGGCGATCTTGCGCTGAATATCGGAAAAGACGGCGGACTTTCGTTGCAAGCGGCGCTCTCCGCGTTCGGACACAAACTGGATCTTACGTTCCTGAACTCGACGGCGTACGTATCTGTAAACGACCTTATCAATCTGTCGCTGAATACGAACAACCTGAGCGATATACTCGGCAATATCAACAAAACGCTTCCCGACGAAAAGAAGATCGACGTCGAAAAAATCACTTCGACTATCGGAAAAATAGAAAAACTCGACCTGTCGTCGCTGATAAAATTCGACGAAAGCACGCTTACGAAAGTTTTGGGTTACGTTCGCGCGCTCGAATATAAGGACGGCTCGCTAATACTCACGCTTTCGTTCGGCGATATCACCGTAACGGCAAGCATAGTTTCGCCCGCGGACGGAGCGAATTCGCTCACGGTAAATTTGCGCGTAAACTACGCGCCCGCGGCAAAACCGAACGAAAAAGCGAAAGACCCGATAAACGTAAATATCGATGTTACGCTTTTCGACTTCTCGGACGAACGCATAGAAATTAACGTAGTCGATCCCGAAAAATACGTCGCGTCGAAAACTATCGCGGACTTTATAAAACCCGTGATAGAAACGCTGAACCAGGATAAGTTCCATATTACGTTCTCGGCGTCGATCGACGGTAAGGACGCAAACGGCGCGGCTGCGAACACGACGATAAGCGGCGAACTGAAGATCGTTGCGTCCACGAAGATAACGAACGCTTCGTTCCCCGAAATGTATTTGCTCTTGAATATCGGCGACAAAGCGAACCCGAAGCAACACGTTCTGCAACTGCTCGTCGAAAAGGACGCGGCAAGCAAGATACAGCTCTACGCGAACTATAACGGCATGAAGATCCATCTGGGCTACGACGCCGCTCTGCAAATCGTCGGCGCGGTCTGCGATATACTGCGCATAGATATCCCGATGATAAAAAATCTGACGGCAGGTCATTACGACCCCGAAGCCGACAAGATCGACACGGATATCTTCGGCGACGCTACGATCGCGGGACTCACCGAAAAGATCGAAGACCTGAACGGCTTGTTCGCGGTGGTCGACGGCGGCAAATCGGCGTTCGAAGAACTTATGAACAAAGTGCTTTACGGCGCGCTCGACGAAGCGCTCAGAAGCATATCGCTCTCCATGGACGACGGCGGACTCAAAATATCCGTTAAAAACACCCTGCTCGAACGCATTATGGAGATAGTAAACGGCGACGGCAAGAACGGCGAAACAGCCGAAACGCCTACTACCCCCGCCCCGAAAAACGATCTCGGAAATGCGGTCGTCTCGGTTTCGCACGGCGTAAACGAAAACAACGGCTCCGACATTCTCTCCGCGCTCCATATCTCGAACCTTGCGGTAAACGGCAAAACGGTTACTTTCGACGCGGATCTCGTGAACACCGAAAAACTGCCCGAGAAAACCGACGGAACGGAAATTCCCGACGAAACCGTTAAGATAACGCTTCCGAAAAGCACGAACGCCGAATTCAGCTCCGCCATGGACTTCGACAGCCTTTACGACTTCCTTGTAAGCGTGATAAACACCGCAAATACGAGATATTTCCCGATAAGCGGCACTATTCCGTTGAAAGTTCTCGCAGACAACACCGTCGTAAATTTTGCCTTGAATGTCGCGATAGTCGACAACCCGAAATACGACCCGAACGCGGTGGCTCCCGAAAACGACCCGAACTACAAACCCGAACCGAAAACGAAAGTTGTGGTGGGGCTTAAAGTAGCGCACAGTCTTAAAGCTACGTCCGACTTCGAAGGCATATTCCAAGCCGCCAAATGGTTCTTGGAACCGACGATCTCGTATCTGTATTTCGACGGCGATAATATTTACGTTCAACGCGATATATATGAATCGGTAAGAATACCTTGGACATTATCTTACGAATGGAAATTCAAAAACACCGTCAAAAAATATTCGTTCCCCGCTTCGGAATTCGGACAAAAAGCTCTCGACGTTATATTCGATGTCATACCCATTAAGGAAAGTCTGAAAAATGATATAACATCAAGCAGTTCGAACACCCAAGGTTCCGAAAGAACGATCAACTACGGCAATTTGCTGAAAGAATACAAGAAAGACGGCTCGACTTATTCGCTTGCCTTAAATCTCGACGAACTTGCGGGTACGAATAATATATTAGGTAACCTTACTGCGAATATCTACACAAAAAATATCAACGACGGTTCGACGGATAAATCTTATATAAGCGGATTTAATGCAGAAGTACACGTAAATATACTTAATGCGATCACCGCTACGATTAATGCAGATCTTGCAAGTATTCAAAAGAACGACACCAATCCGAGCAGTTTGCCGACAATAGAATTCGGATACGACGCAAATAAAAATATGCAGGATCCGTTTGAGTTAACTTTCGAAAAATATATCGATAAAGATACCCATAAAGAAAGATATCGCGTAACGAATTACGAAGCGTTCGTAGAAAAACTGAAAAGTATTTTTTAACAGAATAAAAACCTCATCAGTCATTGAGTCGCTACGCTTTGTCATTGACAGCTTCCCCTAAAAGGGGAAGCCTTGACATAAGAAAAAGCCTTCCCCTCCAAGGGGAAGGTGGCGTGTCGCAAAGCGTCAGCGAACGACACGACGGATGAGGTTATCTTACTCTATTTCGCGCTTTTGCCGTTCTTGTGCGACGCTTCGTAGCAAAGGACGGTCGCGGCGACGCCTACGTTGAGCGAATCACAAGCCCCGAGTTGCGGCAGGGCTATCATAGTATAGTTTCCGTCGTACCACTCGCGCGTGATCCCGTAGCGCTCGCTACCCATTATAAGCGCCGTTTTTTTGCCGAACGGCTCGTCGTAATAGTATTTTTCGGCACGCGTGTCGGCAAGATACACGGTAAAGCCGTGCGAGTACAGCCATTCGCGGCAGATCGAAACTTCCGAAAATTCGAATATAGGTACGCTCAGCACCGCGCCCATACTGCCCTTTACGAGCTTCGGGTGCGTGAGCCTTGCGCGCTTGTTGCAAATGAATACGGCGTCTATGCCCGCGCTGTCGCACGTTCTGAGCATCGTACCCACGTTGCCGGGTATCTCTATGCCGTCGAGAACGAGAATTATGCTCTTGTCGTTTATTTCGAACTTTTCGAGATCGTAAGTCGGCAGAGCCGCTATCGCCAAAAGTCCGTCGGGCTTGTCCCGCTCGGATATCTTCATGAACGTTTTCAGCGACACGCTGTATCTGTCTTTCGTCAGCTTCGTCATTTTTTCCAGAACGGCGAACGCGTCTTCCGTTACTATGCACTCCGCGCATACGATAAGACTTTGCACGGGCGTGGAAAACTCTATGATCTTGCGGTGCGCCCATATCCCTTCGGCTATGAACAGCTTGTTCGGGTTCGGCTTCGTGTTCGATATTATAGACTTTACCTGCTTGATTTTCGGGTTCGACTCGCCTATCGGCAAAAAGCCGTTCACGGACAAAAATTCTTCGACTTTCTCTTTCATACTTTAATTATACAGTCTTTATAAAAATATTGCAAATAAATTGCAAACGAAAAAAGCGCCCCGATCGGAAACGCTCTTAAAATGATAATTTTGTCGGACTATCGTTCCACCTGTCATTTCGACCGAAGTGAGCGATAGCGAACGTAGCGGAGAAATCGCTCTGATTTTATATCTTTATATTGATAGGAAAATTTTTGACCCTATTATAAATATAATTTAAGCGATTTCTCGACTGCGCTCGAAATGACAAGAAATTGTATTTATAACACAATTTCCTGTCGGCGTTCGCTCGCAGGCTCGCTCGGCTGAGTATAGTGCAAGGCGGCGGAGAGTGGTGCGGAGACGGGCAACAGTTGACG
>DBEXQE010000387.1:0-3303 GCA_048167245.1 Christensenellales bacterium
AGCGTCTTGCATACGAAGTAACGGCTCTTGTTCACGGCGAAGAAGCCGCGAAAAAAGCCGAGAAAGAAGCTCTCGGCGCGTTCGGCGGCAATGCGAGCGATATGCCGAGCAAGAAAATTAAGGCGGATCCCGACGCGACCGTCGTCGACGTTCTGTCGCTTGCGGGTCTCGTTTCGAGCAAGTCCGAAGCGCGCAGACTTATAGAAGGCGGCGGCGTGAAGATAAACGAAAGCAAAGTCGGCGGCGTGGACGACAAAATCAAGGACTTCACGGACAAAAAAGAATTTATCCTGCACAAGGGTAAAAAAGTTCACGAGAAAATAGAACTCGAATGACGGACTCATTCAGGACCGCTTACGACGGCGAGAAAGAAACGGTAGTCAACAGATCGCGGTTCATCTGCTATCTGTGCCGCGTGGAAAACTTCGCCGAAGTCGAAGAAAAGCTCGCAGGGATCCGCAAGAAACACCCGTCCGCAACGCATGTGTGCTACGGAGCGATCACGGACGCGGCGGGGCAGAACTTCCGTTACGGCGACGACGGAGAACCTACGGGAACGGCGGGTCAGCCGATACTTGCCGTTTTGCGCGGCGAAGATCTGCGCTTTACGCTCGCGGCGGTAGTCAGATACTTCGGCGGGATAAAACTCGGAACGGGCGGACTTGCGCGCGCATACGGCGACAGCGTTAAAAACGCTCTTTCCGTCGCTAAGATAAAAACGTTTACGAGAAAGACCCTTTATTCCGTTACGTTTGACTACGCCGAGTATAACGCCGCGCTCTCGCCGCTGAATGAAAACGGCGTCGTTATAACGGGACAGGAATTTAACGAAAACGTAACGCTGTCGCTCGCGTTCGATCCCGATGCGGACGCTGAAAAGTTTTTGAGCGGACTTGTAAAGCGCGAATGTGATGCGAAGAAGATCGGCGAGCGGTACGTCTGAAAAATTGCTTATAATACTTATATAAAGAAGGTATACGATAATGGAAATCAAAATGATCGAAACGACGAAGAAAAAGCAGAAACCTGCGTCTACGCCTAAGTTCGGCACTTGTTTTACGGACTATATGTTCGTAATGGAATACGGGGACGGCGAGTGGAAAAACGCGCGGATCCAACCGTACGGACCTTTTTCGCTCGATCCGTCGACTTCGGTCTTTCACTACGGGCAGGAAGTTTTCGAAGGAATGAAAGCCTTTAAGAACAAAAAGGGCGAGATAAGGATCTTCCGCCCGTGGGAGAATTTCAGGCGCATGAACGAATCCTGCGCCAGAGTCTGTATTCCGCAGATAGACGAAAAGTTCGTGCTCGGCGCGCTCGAAAAGCTCGTCATGCTCGAAAAGGATTGGATCCCTACGGACGACGGGACCGCGCTCTATATCCGCCCCGCGGTCATAGCGACCGATCCCGCGCTCGGAGTTCACGCGGCGCATAATTATATTTTCTTTATAATTCTCTGCCCCGTCGGAGCTTACTACGCTCACGGATTGCAGCCCGTAAAACTGTTCGTCGAAAAGGATTACGTCCGCGCATGCAAGGGCGGCACCGGTCATCACAAGGTCGGCGGAAACTATGCGGCAAGCATACTCTCGGGCGAGAGAGCCGCGAAAATGGGCTACGATCAGGTCATGTGGCTCGACGGAAAAGAGAGAAAGTACGTCGAAGAAGTCGGCTCGATGAACATATTCTTCTGCCTTGACGGCAAAGTCGTAACGCCCGAACTCGGCGGAAGCATATTGCCGGGCATTACGCGCAAGAGCGTTATAGAACTTTTGCGCAACCGCGGAGTGGAAGTCGAAGAACGCATAATTTCGATAGCCGAGATAGTCGAAAAGACGAAATCCGGCGCGCTGACCGAGATTTTAGGAACGGGCACGGCGGCAGTCATTTCGCCCGTGGGGCATTTTATGTACGACGACGTCGAATACGAAGTCGGCGACGGCAAAATGGGCAAGATAGCGACCGAAGTATACAACGAGCTTACGGGCATACAAAGCGGCAAATTGCCCGATAAATTCAACTGGGTAGACAAACTTAACTGATCACGGAGAAAAACTTAAAATGGAAATAGAAACCAAATGCGTTCAGAGCGGATACAAGCCCGGCAACGGCGATCCGCGCGTCGTGCCCATTGCGATGAGTACGACTTATCAGTACGATTCCACAAAGCACGTGGGAGATCTGTTCGACCTTAAAGCGAACGGCTTTTTCTACACGCGCCTTGCAAACCCGACGGCGGCGGCAGTCGAAGAAAAGATCGCCGAACTCGAAGGCGGCACGGCGGCAATGCTCACGGCTTCGGGCATGAGCGCGAGCATGCTTGCGGTCCTGAACGTGGCGAGCGCGGGCGATCATATAGTGTCGGCGGGAGAGATCTACGGTGGCACGACCAATCTGTTTTCCGTAACGCTCAAACGCATGGGCGTGGACTTCACGTTCGTGAATATAAACGACTTGAAAGCCGTCGCGGCGGCGATAAGACCGAATACGAAAGCAATATTCGGCGAAACTCTCGCAAATCCCGCGCTTAGCGTAATGGATATCGAGGGCGTGGCGGAAATAGCGCATAAAAACGGTATTCCGCTTATAGTAGACAATACGTTCGCGACTCCCGTTATCTGCCGTCCGTTCGACTACGGCGCGGATATAGTCGTTCACTCCACGAGCAAATATCTCGACGGTCATGCCGTGGCTCTGGGCGGAGTCATAGTCGAAAACGGCAAATTCGATTGGAAAAAGAGCGGAAAATTCGCGGGGCTTACGACGCCCGACGAGAGCTATCACGGCGTAGTCTACTGCGACGCTTTCCCGACGTGTCCGTTTGTAACGAAAGCGCGCGTGCAACTCATGCGCGATATGGGACCCGCTCCGAGCGCGATGAACGCGTTCCTGCTTAATTTGGGGCTCGAAACGCTTCATCTGAGAATGCCGCGCCACAGCGAAAACGCGCAGAAAGCCGCTGAGTTTTTGGCGGCGCAGAAAAAGGTCGTCAGAGTAAAATATCCGGGCTTAAAGACAGATCCCGACTATGAGAGAGCGCAAAAATATCTCGGCGGAATGTGTAGCGGCGTAGTGTCGTTCGAACTGCCGAGCAGAGAAAAAGCCGTCAAATTCATGGACAGTCTGAAACTCGCGAAAATAGTCGTTCACGTAGCCGACGCGCGCACGGGCGTTTTGCATCCCGCTTCGAGCACGCACCGTCAGTTGACCGACGAGCAACTTGTCGCCGCGGGCATTACGGCGGGGACTATTCGGCTCAGCGTAGGCATAGAGAACGTAAACGATATAATAGAAGATCTAAGG
>DBEXQE010000388.1:0-5361 GCA_048167245.1 Christensenellales bacterium
ATTACGCTTGGCGCGTAGGCGGGGAACACAAAGACAGCTCCAGAGAAAATAATCTTTCGTCGTTTTCTTACTATGCCGACGGCAGAATAGTCGAATATTCCGGCGACGCCGACTTTTCCGACAGATATTATCAGAGAATAATCACTCCGGCGACGGACGGTTTTGTCGGAACGCAGGAAGATATAGACTTTTTTATGACGCCCGGATACAGTTACCGCGTCGAATGGGTATGGGGAAACGTGAGCGCGGATAAAACGGTTACGGTGTTTACTCCCGAGCAAATGAATTCTCTCGGAGTTAATTACCGTCAAGGTTGGTACGTTGCTTATTCGAAACCCATGTCTGCGCCCGAAAGCGATTATAAAGTTTTGTTTGCTTTTTGTACGCGCGCCGTTCACAGATTGCAGAACGCGATAAGCGATAACACTCTCGGCACGTATGCGGGTTTCGAAATTTCGTCTAATCACGGTAATCCGCGTCAGTATAATAACGGTGAGTACAGTCCAGCGTCGCACAACGTTAAAATGGAACTCGATAACGTTGCTATATACGAAGGATACGATTACGAAAGTTCCGGAAAGAAAGCAAAGACGGATTTCGAGAGCACGTATACGGGCTTGACGGGTCTGAACGAGAGCGGGATTAAAAATGCGGGCAGGGTAGCTTCCGACCGCGGTCTGTGGGCGGGAGATTTCGCTTCGTCGTATTGGGATAAGCACGATACCGCGGTAGACGGATTGCGCGTTCAGATAACGAATGCGGGCAAAGAATGTATCGAAACTTATGCCACGAGCGAATTGAAAGACAGGACCGTTCGCACGGTTTCGTTTACGGACGGAGAAAACGTGCTTTTTACGCAAAACGTTATAGACGGTTTCGCGGCGACGATGCCGGGTAACAGAGTAAACGGCAAATTTTACCGTTGGAACACGGACGGCAAAAATCTCGACAGCGTAACGCAGGATATCGAGATCGTAGGCACGGCTACCGATAAACGCTATATAACTTACGACGCGAACGGCGGCAGCGGAAGCGTGGAACGCGCGGAAGAAACGGTAGGCTCGGTCATAACGCTTCCGAGCGGCGACGGGTTGAGCAAAACGAATTACCGTATTATCGGTTGGTCTTTTGCGGCGGACGGCGAAGCCGAATATTCGCTTTCGGGCGAGTTCACCGTGCCCGACGGCGATATAACGCTCTATGCCGTTTGGGAACTCGTGTCGTATAAAGTTAAATTCACTATGCCCGACGGGACCGAGTTGGAAACTGCCGATACGGTCCACGGCTACTCCGCTTTCTATCGGGGCAAAATTCCCGCGACAGACGGCAAACAATTCATAGGTTGGGACGAAAGCGTCAACGGTATCACGCAGGAAACGACGCTCGTCGCGCAATTTGACGACGACTACGACGAATTTACCGACAATAAGGTCGTCGACGTGAATTTCGGCGCGGCGGTAACGAAAGCCGAAACGCTCGCTTTCTACCGCAAACTTTCGCAAAACGACGGCGTAAGGATCCGACTCGATATAAGCGCAATAAGCGGCTTTAATAAAGTCGAACTTATGCTCGGCGGCGCGGACGGCTTAAAGGTCGATATCACCGAATATGCGGAAAATTATACTACCGTCCTTTTCGAAACGGACGAATGGACGTATTCGGTTTACGCAAAGCCGCTCGATTGCCCTGACGAAGAATTCGAGCTTAAAACAAGGAAAAACATGATAAAGTCCGTAAGCGACGGAAATTTCGGCGTTGATTTCGTAACTTCGGCAAGCGGCGCTCCGACTTTGAGCCTTAACGAACTCAGTATCCGCGAAAAGACCGACGAAAGCCGCGACGCAATGCAATGGGGCGCGAACGTAGCTCTTGCCGCGGGCGGCGAAACGGTAGTCGGCGGAGTAACGGGCGTAAGTTCCACCGTTGCCGCGACGCTTACCGCGCAGGATAAGCCGCGCGATCTGAAAGTCGAGTTCAAGGACGGCGCGAGCGGCGAGACAATAGCCGAAAGATATTGCTATTCGGGCGGGACGGCTACCGCGCCCAAGGTAAAGGGCTATACCTACGACTTTGCAAACGAAAGTAACGTTACGGCAAGCAAGCAGATAAGCGGCACGGGAACGAAAAACTCTTACATCGCGACTTTCTCGTCGGAAGGGTACGAGTTCGAAAGCAAGCAGTTCGGCTACGGCGATAAAGTAACGTTGCCTACGGCGGCGGACAAAGATATCCCGTATAGGATAATAGTCGGCTGGGCGGAAACGCAGGACGCCGCGGTATATACTTACAAAGCGGGCGAAGAGATATCTTTTAAGGTGGATGAAAACGTTACGCTCTATCCCGTTTGGGGACTTAAAACGTACACGGTTACGTATCTCGGCGAAGACGGAAGCGTGCTTTATACCGAAAAAGTCCCGCACGGCGCGTCGGCTACCTACGGCGGCGAAACTCCGCAGAAAGACGGCTATTCGTTTGACGGCTGGGATCCGTACCCGACAACCGTTACGCAGGACGTATCGGTCAGGGTCGTTTTCAAGAGCCTTGCGCAGAATAAGTTCCGCGTGATAGTCGCGGACGGAACGGGCAGCGGAAGCTATGCCGCTGGCGAAACGGTAACGATAGCCGCCGACGAAAAGGACGGATTCGATTTCAAGTCCTGGTCGACGGAAAACGATATCGAGATCGAGTATAAGGACGGCGTTTATTCGTTCGTTATGCCGAATAACGACGTTTCCGTGGCGGCAACGTACAAGGAAAAAACGACTTTCGCATCGCTCGTGCGCGACGTGTTTATCTGGGTAACTTTGGCGCTGTTCGTCGTTGCGGCGGGCGCGTTCACGTTCGTATTTATCAGGAAAAAGAAGAATAAATAATCAAAGGCAGGCATTAAATTGAAGATCGTAGCGGAAGGGTCCGTTATGAGCTTGCGCGGGCGGTTCGGGTATTTTGCCTGGCCGTCCGTAAGTAGGCTCAAAGACGGCACGTTTATCGCGGTCGCGTCGGGGTACAGGATAAGACATATCTGTCCGTTCGGGCGCGTTGTCGCGAGCTATTCGAAAGACGGCAGATCGTGGACTCCGCCCGGAGTTATCGTCGACACGGGACTCGATAACCGCGACGCGGGGATCCTTGTGTTGCCGAGCGGGAAAGCGATCGTAACCACGTTCACTTCGCACCGCGATTCTCTGAAAAACGCGATCCCGTTTTTCGAGTGCGGCGACGAAAAGAAAGAACTCGTTTCGCGTTACGTCGATACGACGGACGAAAAACTGTACGGGCGCTACGAAGGCGGGCTTATCGCGACGAGTCCCGACGGCTTGCGGTTTTCCGATCCCGTTATGCTCGGGCTAAGCACGCCGCACGGTCCCGTATCGCTTTCGGACGGGCGCATATTTTTCGTTGGGACGAAAGCTAAGGACAAGTCGGACGAAGAAGGGATATTTTATACGTTCAGTTCGGACGAAGGGGAAACCTGGTCGGAATTTAACGAAATACAATTGCCCGAAACGGACGGACTTTCGTTTTACGAGCCTACGGCGGTACAGACGGACGACGGGCGCATTATCGTGCAAATGCGGGTGCAGTCGAAAGAAACTTCGCCCGAAGGAATATCCCTTACTCCGCTTACGGTGTATCAGTGCTTTTCGGACGACGGCGGAAAAACTTTCTCCGTTCCGCGTCCGCTCGGGGTCGTCGGTTCGCCGCCGCATCTATGCAGGCACTCGTCGGGGAAACTCGTCATGACTTACGGACGGCGGGAAATGCCTTGCGGTATCCGCGGCAGGATCTCGCATGACGGCGGCGACGGTTGGGGCGAAGAATTTTCCCTGTCGCAAGACGCAACGCATATTGACTTGGGGTATCCCTGCACTTGCGAAACGGACGACGGGGATCTGCTGACTGTCTACTATCAAGCCGTGAAAAAAGGCGAAAACGCGGAAGTAAAATACGTTATATGGAAACTGTAAAAAAATCACTCGAATATTCGGACGGTATAAAAAAATGAAGATCACATTTATAGGCGCGGGCAGTACTATTTTCGCGAAAAACGTTCTCGGCGACTGTATGCTCGCGGACGGCATAGGCGATTTGGAGATCGCGCTTTTGGATATCGACGCCGAGCGGCTCGACGAATCGTACGCGCTCATCTGCGCGCTGAGAGATAAGTACAAGCCCGCGGCGGTCGTAAAGAAATACTTGCGCGGTAAAGCGGAAGAAGCTCTTTCGGGCGCGTCTTACGTAATTAACGCGATACAGGTCGGCGGTTACGAGCCTTGCACGGTAACCGATTTCGAGATCCCGAAAAAGTACGGGCTTCGTCAGACTATCGCCGACACTCTCGGCATAGGCGGCATATTCCGCGGACTCAGAACGATACCAGTCATGAAAGAGTACGCGGATATAATGGAGCGCGTCTGCCCGAACGCGTTGTTTTTGAACTACACTAACCCGATGAGCATACTTTCGGGCTTTATGCAGCGGTACACGAAGATAAAAACGGTCGGGCTTTGCCACTCGTGTCAGGTCGTAGTCAAGCGCATAAACGAAGAAGCGCTGAAATTGCCCGAGCTTACGGACGCAAAGTTTACGCTCGGCGGCATAAATCATATGTGTTGGCTTTTAACGCTCGAAGACAAGGACGGCAACGACCTTTATCCGCTTTTCAAGCAAAAGTTCAACGAAGTAAAGCCCGAGTGGGACGCCGTGCGTATGGAGATAATGAACCGTTTCGGTTACTATAACACGGAGTCGAGCGAACACACGGCGGAATATCATCCGTACTTTATAAAAAAGGATCGTCCAGAGCTTATAGAACGCTATCATATCCCTTTGGACGAGTATCCGCGCAGGTGCGTTAAACAGATCAACGAGTGGAAAGAACTCAAAAAAGAGATCATGCGCCCCGAAAACGTAAAACACGTGCGCAGTAAAGAATACGGCGCGTCGATAATAAAAGCGTGCGAAACGGGCGTTCCGTGCAAAATTTACGGCAACGTGATGAACACTGGGCTCATAACGAATCTGCCCGCAAACGCGTGCGTCGAAGTCCCGATCATGATAGACAAGAACGGCTTGAATCCGTGCTATGTGGGCGAACTTCCCGATCAGCTCGCGGGACTGAACATGACGCATATAGCCGTTCACAACATGACGATAAAAGCCGCCGTAACGCTCGAAAAGAAATATATCTACATGGCGGCGTATCTCGATCCGCATACGCGCGATCAGCTTACTTTCGACGAGATAAAAAACCTGTGCGACGACCTTATAAAAGCTCACGGCGATTGGTTGCCGAAGTACCGTTGAGCCCGTAAAACTCATATTCTGAAAAAAAAAGTCTTGCAAAAATGCAAGGCTTTT
>DBEXQE010000389.1:0-1644 GCA_048167245.1 Christensenellales bacterium
CCGTACTCGCTTCGACAAGGTCGTAGATGTCTTTTCCGAACGACGTGAGTTGCGAGTATTGATCCGACGAAAGCGTATATTCATAATCTCTGCCGATTCCCGTCATTACGTTGAACTTTTGCAAGTTCTCGTCGGTCGAGATGTATTTAATAAACTTTTTAGCCAAATCTGCGTGAACGGCGTCGCAGTTGGCGTTGACCATAAGAATGGATTGGTTGCCGTCGAACAGCGTCGGCGAGCCGGCGAAACTTTCGTTCGGTTTGGGGAGTGTCAAGAAACCGAAGTTTCTTTCGGAACGCGACGCGCCCTCGTAGTCGCTCATACCCTTGAAAATTCCGTCCGCTTCTTCTTCCCACCAAGTGCCCTCGACCAACATTGCGATAGGCTGCTTTTCGGGATCGAAACGGCTGTGCAAAAAGTCGTAATGCGATTCTTCGTGCGCGAACGCGCTGTTATTGCTGAGCGAATAGTAATAGTTGCCCTTTATGATTCTGTCCAAAAAGTCGAATCCGTAGTAAACGCCTTGTTGCTGAGTTATGTACTTGTAGTTGTCGCGCGAAATCGTACGTTGCTCGACAATCGGAGTATTATCCTCGCCCGAGAATCCCGTGATGATCGAAACGCTCTTTGCGCTATCGGACGCGGGAATGTTATAATGATAGTTGGCGTTGTCCGCGCCCTCAACGTCGGCAAACAACGCGTCTTGCAAGTGCTTTGTATAAGACTCTTTGTTCGCGCCGTTCCACATAATCGGAATTATGTTTTTATCGTTCTTAACGACGTCGCACCACTCGAAGAATTCGTCGTAAGTTGCGGGCAAACCGTCGTCGTGAGTTCCGTGTCGACCGTCGGGTCCGTCGCTCAAATCGCTGTCGGTAGCTCTGCCGGCAACACTTCCGTCCGACTTTATGTACAGACGTTTTTGATTGAACAGATCCTTATCGTAAACGATTCCGCGGAATGCGCGATAATGCGGCAGTCCGTAATATTTGCCTTCGATGTTGAAATACCCTTCCAACTGATCGCTAAGCTTATCTTTTATGCTCTTGTTCTCGCCCTCCAAATTTTCGGTAACGGCGTCGGTTATGTCCATAAGCAATCCGTCCTCGTAGAACTTGTAGTAATCTACGATTTCGCTGAAAAATACGTTGACCGACGAACGGCTCATAGTCGCTTGCAAACTCAAAGCCGAATAGCTGATTTTATCGGCAAGCGGAACTACCTCGACGCCCGTCTTGCCGCTCTCGAAAGACGTGTCTTTGTACAGTTCTTCGAATCCCGCCTTATATTCTTCGAGCCAACGGGTTCCCATTCCGCCGTTGTAAACGCCAACGTAAAGCTGCGTTTTCGATTTATCTACCTGTATCGACGTCGATCCGCCGCCGCTACTCTTTTTGCATCCCGCAAAAGCGGAAAACGCAATGCCGAACACGCAAATCATTGTTATGATTTTGTAAAATCTTTTCATACATTATCCTCCGTTTTTTACTGCTTGCGCCCGAAAATCTTTATACTTTTTCAGCCGCGAAACCGCTGCTGTCTTGTACAAACGGCGACTCCGCTACAAATCTTATCGCGCACCCAAACAGCCCATAATTATTTAGGCTACGAATATATTAGCATACCCCCCCCCGTTGTCAATCG
>DBEXQE010000390.1:0-4731 GCA_048167245.1 Christensenellales bacterium
CAAGATCGCCGCCGTCGTGCTGTGGGCGCGGTAATGGCGCTGTATTACGGGATCTCGAAGAAGGTCCCCGCGGTAACGGTAGTATCCGCCGCAGTCGGGTTTTCGGCGCTGTTCGCGCTCACTCTGTCCGCCGCGCTTGCCGCAAGCGTAGACAGAAAGACGAGAGCGCGGTGGCTTTCGTATCTCTATTACACATACGACGACAAAACGGACTATGCGGCTGAGATCGCAAAGATCCGCGAAAACTACGCCGCGGACGACGACCCGAACAAAAACCGTATCCCCAAACCGAACTTTGCGGGCGCGAGACCTTTCTGCGATACTTCGGTTTTAAGCGTCGGCACGGTGCGCTATGCGGCGCTCGTCGAAGCGAACGAAGAGCTGTTCGAATTCAAGCCGCACAAAGCTCATCAGATACTGCCGATAGTAGTCGTTTACGGAACGGACGCGTATTTCGACGAAAACCCGAAAGATCTCAAAAAGATCGCCGAAGCTCTGCTACTTGACAGCGACAACAATTTTCTTAAAGACGAAACGAAATATTTTTCGAACATAAAACTTCCGCCCGACACGACGGACGGCAGAGAAGTTTATGCGACGGTCGTTTTAACGTACCGCTACCATTTGCCGTTCGGAGTCATGCAGGGCGATTACGCGATCTTTCCCGTGATAGCCGAACCCGAAAAGAGTCGCGCCGCGTTTATAGTCGATTCCGAGTATTGGACGCCGCCGATCATAGCCGAATACTGCGGTCTGCGCGAGATCGACCCGTTCGAAGACGACGGCGAGAGCGAAACGGAAACCGAAACGGAAATAATAACCGAATAAATTCGTCAAAGGAGCAAGAAAATGAGAAAACTCACGTTGAAGAGAAAGTGGAGCATAATAGAGAGCGGCTCGCGCATCTTCTATTACGTTCAGTGCGCCGACGCCGACGCGACCGTCGAAGTCAAGGGCGTAAAATGCCGCGAACTCGGCAAGATCAAAAACGGAAAAGCCGTCGAAACCGAAATTTCGGACGAACAGACGACCGTGTTTTTGGTTTCGAGCACTATGTGCGCCGACTTCACCGTTCCCGCGGGAGAGAGCGACGTTTCGCTTGTAGCAAAACCCAAATACAGCCCCGCGAACGGCAACCCGTTCGTGATAACTCAGGCGTAGATCAGTATTTTTTCAGATAAACGCAACGGATCACGGGTATGATAAGAATTATATCCGCGCAGATCCAGGCTATCGGATCGGCGAAGCTCAGCGCGACGAACGCGGCGGAAGACGCAGAAACGCTTATCGCGCCGCCGTTCACGGCAGTCGGCAGGACAAGGCAGACGACTATGCGCGCCGCGAGTTCCGCGATCCCCGCGCCGAGAGTGTAGGCGGGCTTGCCTATTCCCTGATCTCCGTTTCGCCATATGAACAGCAGTCCCAGAAAGATAAAGCACGGCAACGAAACGTACATGTAAAGGTTGCCGAATTTTATGCTTGCTGCCGAAATCTTATCCTTGCTTAAAAATATGTACTGATACGCGCCGCCGATCGTCAGCAAAAGCCCGAGTCCCGCGAAAACGACGTACATTATCGCGATCATTATTATCGACTGAGTTGTGCCGCGGCGTATACGGTCGTATTCGCCCGCGCCGAGATTTTGCGCGTTGAAACTGACGACCGCCGTTCCGAACGCCATAAACGGACACATCAAAAAGTTATTCAGTTTGCACGCCGCGCCGTAGCCGTTCTGCGCGGGAGTTCCGGCTATCATTTGTCCCGAAGCGTCCGTGTCGAACGCGACTATCTTGTTCTGCATTACGATAAGACCTATCGCGAGTATCGAAGATTGAAGCCCGAGCGGCAAGCCCTGACGCAAATGCTTGCCCCAGAATTTCATGTCGGGCTTGAAGTCCGACCGCTTGACTTTCAGCTCGGGATATTTGCGGAAAGTGTAGATAAAGCAACCTATCGCGCTGACCGCCTGCGCCGCAACGGTCGCCGCCGCCGCGCCTATAACGCCCCACTTGAAAACCATTATGAACAACAGGTCGAGCCCTACGTTCAGAACGGTCGAGATCACGAGAAACCAAAGCGGAGTAACCGAATCGCCGACGCTCCGCAGGACCGAACAGATAAGGTTATACATGAGCTGAGCCGCTATGCCCAAAAACAGCACGAAACAGTATTCGTACGCGGCTTTATGCACTTCGTAGTTCACGGGCGTTACGCCGATAAACGACAGCAGGGAGTTCAGCGTGAAGATCGCGATAAGCGTGAGAACGACCGACACGATCGCGCCGAGCAGGATCTGAGTCGCGAAAGACCTGCGCGTTTCCGCTTCGTTCTTCTGCCCGACGAAATAAGACGTAAGAACGCCGAAACCCGCCGTACAGCCGAACGCGAATTGCAGAAACAGAAAAGTCAGCGGGGCAATGTCGTTTACGCCCGCGATCTCGTTCGACGAGAGCGTCTGCCCGCAAATAACGGCGTCGCTCAACGTGTAGACCTGTTGCAACAGATACGAAAGTATTATGGGGAGCGAAAAGCGTAGAAGCACTTTGTATTCGCGCCCTTTGCGCAGATCGAGCGCGCTCTTTTGTTCCATTTTATGATTCGTCCGTGGATATCATCCGTGAATTTCGCGTTGAGTATACCACGCGCGGAAAAGAATGTCAATCGATTTATTTTTTCTTTTTGCGGTTGCATTTGATCGTGTCGAGATTGCATCTGAAAAGCGACAGAAATTCCAAAAGAGTGCATATCTCGTCGTCGGAAAGACAGTCCGCTATCTTCACCGCCAACGTTGCCGCCAAAGCCACTAAGTCTTTCCCGTCCGAACATTTCATATTTTCATTATATACTTTTTTTGTTTCATAAGTTACCGCGCGGAAAATATAATTTGCACGGCGGTGATTACAATTGACAAATCCCGCCGAACGCGGTAAAATTTCTTTTATGGCAAAAGTTGCGGTAAAAACGGATCTCGGGACGGGGTCGGTCGGCAAGCTGTTCGTTAGGCTCGCTTTGCCCGCCGTCCTGGCGCAAGTCATAAATCTGCTGTACAACATGGTCGACAGAATGTTCGTGGGCGCGATACCCGGCGAAGGGACGGACGCGCTCGCGGGACTCGGCGTGTGCTTTCCCGTTCTGATGATAGTGTCGGCGTTCTCCGCGCTCGTCGGCGTCGGCGGATCTCCGCTCGCGTCCATGCGGCTCGGCGAAAACAAAAAGGACGAAGCCGAAAAGATACTTAATAACGGCGTAACGGTGCTGGCGGCGCTCGGCGTGGTCCTTACCGTTATTTTGCTTGTGTTTTCGCGCCCCATACTCAAAATATTCGGGTCGCCCGAATCGAGCCTTCCGTACGGCGACGACTATCTGAAAATCTACGCGATAGGAACGCTGTTCGTCATGTTCGCGCTCGGACTGAATACGTACATATCGACGCAGGGGTTCGCGTTCACGAGCATGCTGACCGTCGCGATAGGCGCGGCGATGAATATAGCGCTCGATCCGCTGTTCATTTTCGTTTTCAAAATGGGCGTAAAGGGCGCGGCGCTCGCTACGGTCATTTCGCAGGGCGTTTCGTGCGCGTTCGTGCTCGCGTTCTTTTTCGGCAAGCGCACGAATATAAAGATAAGATTTTCGCGGCTTAGACCCAAAGCCGAGTTTATTTTGCCTATGCTCGCGCTCGGAGTGTCCCCGTTTATAATGCAAGCCACCGAAAGCGCGGTGCAGATAGTTTTCAACGTTCAGTTAAGAAAGTACACGGGCGGCGACGCAAACTATACCGCCGCTTTGACGATAATGCTCAGCGTCATGCAGATAATAAGCCTGCCGCTCAGCGGTATGGGAACGGGCGCGCAACCGCTCATGAGTTTCAACTACGGCGCGGGCAATTTCGACAGAGTGAAAAAGACCGTTAAATACGTGTTCTTAACGGCGCTCGGCATTTGCTCTTTCGTTTGGTTGCTGTGCCTGACCTGCCCGTGGATATTCGCGAAGATATTTTCGGCAACGGACGCCGTTACGGAAATAATCAAAAAATATATGCCCGTGTTTATGATGGGAACTATCTTTTTCTGCGCGCAGTTCGGGTTGCAGAACGCGTTTCTCGCGCTCGGACAGGCTAAGATCTCGCTGACTCTCGCCGTGCTGAGAAAAATCATCCTGCTCATCCCGCTGACGTTCGTGTTTCCGCTGTTCATGGGAGTTTCGGGCGTGTTTTGGGCGGAAGGCGTTGCCGACATAACGGCGGGCGTTATCACTTCGCTTACGTTCGCTCTCACTTTTAAGAAAATTCTCAGAAAACGCGCGGAAGTTTTGGAAAAGGAAAGAGCCGAAACGTCGAGCGCGGAATAATTTCGATTTGGTAAAGCGAAACAAAAACCGCGACGACTTTATGTTATCGCGGTTTCGTATCGTTTTTGTCGAACATCGGAGCGAGCGTAAATTTTTATTTCAGATATTTGTTAAGAGCGCTTTGTGCAAGGCACATGGGGACGATCCCGAAAGTAAATACGCCGAGAAACAAATAGAGTACTCCGCTCGATCCGTCCCGACCCAAAAATTCGTCCGCTTTTTGTCCCATGCGGAAACTCCAATAGAAACGGTAAATTCCGACGGTGATGATCGACACGAAAAATGCCGCGATCCCGTTCATTGTTGCGTGTTTCGGGGCAAGTTCGTTGGTGGCGTTAGTCATACTTACGAACCAATATATATTGTATATACCGGCAGTAAGCA
>DBEXQE010000391.1:0-1728 GCA_048167245.1 Christensenellales bacterium
AACATATAAAAATATCTCAGGTCGAGCGATATGAGCCCGATCTGCGAATTGTGAAAATCGGTATAGTTATATTCCTTGCTGATAGCGCCGCAACAGACGACGTCCGCGATAAAAGCATACCGCTCTTTTGCGAGCATGCTCTTTACGAATTCGGCTTTATCCTTTTTGGAATATCCCGACGCAAAGAAAGTCCGACCGACCATTTCGGCGGACGCGCCGTCGGAAGAAATTTTTATAAGTTCGTCTATCGTCATACGCAAGCCTCACCGCTTATCTTTCGTTCCCGACTACTATTGTAACATACTTTTCGGCGATAGTCAATCTCCGCCGCCCAAAACCTTTTTAAGCGGAGTATTATTGTCAAACCGCATGGCGAGCGATTCGAGCTTTATTTCGTCTATCGTCCCCAGACTTATGAAATTCCCGTCGACTACGTTGAAGCGGCAAAAATACGCGGAGTTCAGCATGCGCATCGCCTGCAATAAAGTCGTGTCCGCGCCGACCATGATCTCGCGGACGGAAAGTCCCTTTTTGAGTTTTTCGGATCTGAACGCCATGGAATACAACCTTTGATACTTCGAATTCTTATCGGGAAAAACGGTGCTTATAAATATGAATACGGCGATCGCCGCAAACGAAAAATTGACGCCCAAAAAAAGCGTTGCGACGAATAGCGACGCGAAAGCGAGCGCAAAAAAAGCGCCGACGATCCGCATTACTTTATACGCCTTTTCGCGCCTGAACTTGCGCGACAGCAAAGCGAGCGCCGCCCTGCCGCCGTCGAGCGGAAATATCGGCAGAAGATTGAAAACCGCCGTGCATACGTTGGAAGTAACGAGAACTTCCGTGAAAAAATACGACGACGGGATAAGCCACCAAAGCGCGACGCACACGACCGCCAGAATAACGTTGATCGCGGGACCCGCAAGCGCGATAATGACTTCGTCGGCGGGTCTTACGCTCTCGAACTCGCCCGTAAGCGACGCCCCGTGCGGCATGAGTTTTATGACGTTGAGCGCATAACCGAGCCTGCGCGAAGTTTCCGCGTGCGCCATTTCGTGCAGGATCACGGTTACGGCGTAGCAGAAAAACTCGTAACCGTAGCCGAGCGCCGTAAGCGTGAACGCCATTATGATGAGAAGCGGCGATATCTTTATTTTCATTCTTTGTCGCCGTCTTTTTCCCGTTCCCTTTCCTTGATAAGCTCCAAGAAAGCTATTTCGGCGTTATCCACCCTTTCGCCTTCGATAATATCGTACGATACAGCCGCTTTGACGGCGTCCACCGCCTTTTCGGCATAGTTACCGCCCACGGCTTTCAATCCGAAAGGCACCGCAGTTATGAAAGCCGCGGCAAGCAAGCGGAAAATAAGATCTCCCGCGCCGCGCTTTCTCTTTTCGACCGAGCCGCTCTCGCCGAGCACCGTTTCCACTTTTCTGATTCCGTCGTATTTCGTCATGATCACTTGTCCTTATTTATAACAAAAAACTCTCACATTATATATATGAGAGTTCTTGCGTCTATATGTGTTACGATATCTAATCTTTGTTGTATGCGGGATTTACGACTTTGCGCCAATTCAGATCGCCCCTGCCGAGAGCGCGCAACAAAACTTCGCCGCTCGCCACGTTAGTCGCCAGCGGAATGTTGTGAACGTCGCAGAGCCTTAAAAGCGCCGAAACGTCGGGTTCGTGCGGTTGCGCCGTGAGCGGATCGCGCAGGAATACG
>DBEXQE010000392.1:0-7054 GCA_048167245.1 Christensenellales bacterium
TTTCTCGTATCGAAATTATCCAAAAGTCCCTGAACTTCACGCCCCGTGAGTTTGCCCGCGACGAAAACGTAAATATCGGTTACCGTGTATTTGTACAGCAGGACGAATATGACGCCCGATATTATCTGCGGCATGAACAGAATGACGCGGAACAGTCCGCCGAGCGGATATTTCTTGTACAGATAGTACGAAAAAAACATCGACAGCACCATTACGAGCAACGTGCAGAACACAAAACTTTCCAACGAATTCAGTATCATGAACGTGCTGTTTTTCAAATAATCGATCGCCGCCTTGAATTGCCTTAATCCCACGAAAGCAATATCGTACCCCAACGCGCCTTCTTTCGGCGTGTATTGCTGAAACGCAAGAACGAACATGCTCGAATTGGCGTAGATATAGAAAATGCAGAACTGAACGACCGGCAATATTATCAGGCTGTAATAGAATATAGCCTGATTTCTTTTTCTCGGATTTATCTTTTCCATTTGAAAAACGGTTCCTTTTTACTCGGTTTTATACAGTCCCGCCCACGTCGACTGAGAAATACGGTTTGCGTTGAATATATCGGTAAGACTTATGGAACGGCGCATAGCCGCCAAAGGAGAATCATACGTTACGTTGTTTATAACGGGTTTGACCATGGAATTCCACTGATAAAGTTTGAACGTTCCGGGAGAAGCAAGGAACGTGGGATTGTCGGCGACCGCATACACGACTTTTGAGTTGCTTGATCTTCTCGTCAGATTTTGGACGCTCTTTTTGAACGTATCCATACGACCGTAAGACGCGTCGGAGATCGGGTAATTTACCTTAGCTATGTTTATGCCCGAAAATTCGGTATACGCTTCGAGTTCCGCGTCGGAATAAAAGAATTTCAGAAACGCTTTGCACGCTTTGACTACTTCTTCGTTACTTGCGATGTTCGCGTTCAGGATACAGTATGCGGAACTTATATCGAGATAAGTAACTTCTTCGGCTTGACCTTCCGTCGGACGCGGACCGTTCACCGACGTAGGCGGGCTCATGAATGCGATATTGCGCTCCGTTTTTCTCGTATCCGCCAGGTACGACGAAATATTCGCCGCTTTTTCTTCCGTCTCCTGCCACCAATAACTGCCTTCGCAGATAGTGCCGATCTTCGGATTCGTACCTACGCCGCCGTAAATGAATTTACCCTGCGCGTCCGTATGCGAAACGGTAGACGTTTCCGCGTCTTTTGTGAACCAGCCCAAAGTCTGCAACGCTTGCACGAACGCGAGCGCGTAATATCTCGCCGCCGAATCGTAAATTTTGTACCCGTCCGTGCCGTCTATATGAACGGTTTCAGTCGTGGGTTTCTTGATACCCGAAAGTCCTGCTCCCTGAAAAAGCGGTTCGTTCGTAAATCCCGTAACGACTTCTATATCGCCCTTGAAAGTATAGTTAGTACGCATTTCGTCGTAGCCGGCAAGGGACGCCCACAAGCCGAGATATAAATAGTTCGCATAATTCAGATACATTCCCGGAAGCGTTACGGGAGAAATCCCGAGCTGTTTCATTCTCGCGAATAAAATAAGCATATCCTGTAAAGAAGTCGGCAATCCGTCGTCCTCGGTCCCGTATACGCCGTCGCTGCCGCAGTTTTTCTTAGCGTTTGCGTTAGCCACGAAATTCACGTTTCCATACGAGCTGGAAAAAGGCGTTACCGCCGATTCGCCGTCGTCTGCAAAATACAGATTGTTATTGACGAACAGATCGACGTCATAGCTCAATCCCGGCGTGTTCTCGTAAAGCGGCAAACCGTAATAGTGTCCGTCGCGTCCTTTCAGCGAAAGACGGTTTTCTTCGTTTATCTTGTCTTCGATCGACATTTCCGCGCCGTTTCTCACGTCGCTTTTCTCGGTCAAAACGTCGTCGATCGCAAGCACCGTGCCGTTCTGCGCGAATTCGCGCACTTCCGTAATCTGTTCGAGAATCGCTATGTTATCTCCGCTCGTGCTCAACGTCTGCACGTAACTCGAATCGGTTTCGGGAACGACTTCCACATGCACGCCCTTTTTACCCTCCGCGAAAACCGTTTCGGCGTTCGCTTCTTCGAAACGTTTTGCCGCATTGCTTACCCACTGCGTGCCGAAACCTTTGTTCGGAACGCCGATCGTGATTACGGTAGTCTTGCTCGCGTCTACTTTGCTTCCGCCGCCCGAACCGCCGACGCAACCCGTAAGCGCCGTACAGCACAGCAAAGCCGACAGAACGACAGTCAAAAACTTTTTTACTTTCATGATAACTTCTCCTTAATCGGTTTATGTCTGATAAAAATTTATTTATTCGGCTACGTTTTTTCCGTAGACCGTTTTTTTAATGTCCCACCCGTTTTCTCCGAGCAGTCTCTCCGCGGTTTCCGCATCGCATGAAAGAATATCTCCGACTATGGAAATCATGCGGTTTTTCAGCTTTATGTTCGACGGCTTTAAGTTTATCATCAGATTCTCGTACACATAGCCGCATTTTACCATAACGCAAGTGGAAATCATGTTCAGGACGAATTTCTGCGAATTTCCGCCTTTCATTCTCGTAGAACCCGTGATGACTTCGGGTCCCGTATCGGGGCAAATCGACAGCTTCGCGACGGACGCGAGTCTGCTTTCGGCGTTGGAAGTGATTCCCGCTGTGAGCGCGCCTTTTTCGTTCGCATAATTAACGGCGGCAACTACATAATTCGCTCCGCCCGCGACCGAAATCCCGATAACGGTATCTTTTTCGGTAATGCCGTATCGCGCAATATCCTTTACTCCGTCTTCGCCCGAATCTTCGCCGCTCTCGCCCGCGCGGGCGAAACATTTTTCTCCGCCGGCTATAATACCTACCACTCTGCCGCAGTCTATACCGAACGTAGGCGGACACTCCGCTGCGTCCGCAACCGCCAATCGACCCGAAGTGCCTGCGCCTATGTAAAATATTCTGCCGCCGTTTGAAAACCGCTCCGCCGCCGCGTCTATTACGGCAGCAATGCTGTCGAGCTCCTTTCCGACCGCGTTCACGGAATTCATGTTTTCTTCGTTTATGATTTTCAGCATGGAGAGCGTATCCATCTTATCGATATGCGTCGTCTTTTCGTTTCGCATTTCCGTTTTAAGCATATTTCATCTCCTATACCCTGTCCTGACCGTTCCAGCCGAGCGGCAAGGGAAACCAGCTCTGCGCCTCGGGTCCCGCTTTCGCCGTAACATACGGCGGATACGGTCCGAAAATATATCTCGCCGCCGACAAGCAGTCAAGCGATATATCGGGCGACTTATCGGTCTTTTCGCACCCCACGCCGCCGCAACCGGAAAACAGGCGAATCGCGCCGTAGTCTTTTATCCCGATCGCGAGTTCCCCCGGGATCAATTCGCAGTAGCCCGCTTTGAGCCGCATGAACGCTCCGACAACCTTTTCCCAGTTACGAATACAGAAACGGCTCGGACTTTCCGCATAACCGCTCTCGCAGACTTCCGAAAATATCCGCAGTTCTTTTATTCGTTGCGGTTGCAGAGAAAAGTAAACCGTATCGCCGACCCTTTTCTGCCACGCGCAAATCATATCGACGTATGCGTTTTCGTTTTCCGCAAAACATTCGGCAATCTGCATCCCGTCTTCGTTCGCGCATAAATATCCGACCGTTTTACCCTTTGCCGCAGCGATATACGGAATGTTTCTCCACGCTGTCATAATAACGTAGGCGTTTTCCGCCGTTCTCGTTACGGCGATCTCGTTTTTATTGTAAAGATTCGCGCAAAAAGAAAGCGTTTCGGCGTCGGATTTCTCGACGACTGCAAATTCTATTCCGTTTCCGCGATCGGGCAATTTTCGCTCGCGGTTTTTCGCGGTAAAAGAAAAACCGTATTTCTGCCCGCACATTTCGAAGCCGTAGCGGTTATACCGACTGCGCAAACCTCCCAGGCGCGCCGCATCTACGTTCAGGTCGGCAAGTTCGCGCACGCCGACTCCCAAAAGTTCGTTCATATAGCCTTTGCCCTCGAAATCCCAATGAGTTACTATATTGCCCATTGTAGCAAACAAAAGTTTTTCTCCGGCAACGACCGTTTCGAACGGATAAACGCCCAAGCACGCAACGAGTTTGCCGCCGTCGAAAATCCCGAAATGCTTACGCATATGCTCGTCGTCGCGAACGCACATTTTCGGCAAGTCCCGCTCGAAATCCATTTCCCTGCCGTTTTTGCGCGAAAACACGGCGTTCATCAAGCCGATTATTTCCTCGTAATTCTCTTTTCCGAGTCTTTGCGCTTTCATGCCGCTATCTCCTTACTTTTACTGATCGCGAGTCTCAATGCTCCGTATACGGGCTTTTCGTCGCAAAATCGCAATTCGCATTGCCCGCCGAATTCGTTTATCATATACCGCCGAAACAGTTCTTCTCCGCTTATTCCGCCGATAAACGACAGAATATTATTTTCGTTATTGCACACCGACAGAGCGTCTTTCACAAGCGAAACGGCATATTTCAGATTTCTTTCGATAATATCGCCGCACACCTTATCTCCATCCGTGTACCCCTTGAACACGAGCGGGCAAAAACTCGCGACGTATGTTTTTCCGCCGTGCAAAATTTCGCAAAGCGCGTCTCGGGCGGATTTGCCGCCGAAAAACGGACGAAAATATTCCGACAGCACGGTTTTTTCGCCGACGCCGTCCTCATAGCGCAAAACGGCTCTTACAGCGTCTCTGCCGTAGGCATAACCGCTTCCGCCGTCTTCGAACAGGTATCCGTAACCGCCGATCGTTTTGCAAGCTCCGTTCTCTCGTATGCAGCAGCTTACTCCCGTGCCGCAGATAACGACCAAACCGTCTTCGCCTTGCAAACATGTTTCGATAGCAATGCCGAGATCGCTGCCTATCTCGATATGCGGATAATCTTTTTTGAGTCTTTCCTGCAAACATTTGGCGTTATCTCCGACGCCCGCGCCCGCAACGCCCGCATAGATATATGCGTCGTCCGCCGCAACGCCCGCCGATTTGAGAATTTCTTCGACCCCGCCGCGCAGAACTCCGTAAGACCTGTCTCTGCCGACGTCGTTCGGGTTGCAACTGCTTTGCAGAACGTAGCCCGTTTCGTTGCCCGTTCCGTCCGACAGTAAAAATTCCGTTTTCGTTCCGCCGCCGTCTATTCCGAGATAATATTTCATATAAGTTCTTCCTTTCGATGCTCCAAAAGCCAATCGTAGACTTCGGCGTTTTTGTAAGTTTCGCTCCAACAGTTATGCGCGGTTTTCGGATAAAAAGTCGTCTTTACCGATCCGCCCGCGGCGTTTATTTCTTCCGCCGCTCTTTTCGTCTCTTCGGGATATATCACTTTGTCGTCTTCGCCGTGAAAAGCCCGAACGGGAGCTTTCAACCTTATGCGCGCGTCCCAATACGGCGCTATTCCGCAACATATAACGCCCGCCGCAAAAACGTTGTTCAAAGTGCAAAGCATCTGCCACGCCGCACAGCCGCCCATACTTATGCCCGACATATATACGCGCGACTTATCGCAAAGCGTCATTCGAGACGCGGAAAGCGTAAATTCTTTGAGTTCCGAAAAACAGTCGAACCACGATTCTTCGGGACAAAGCGGCAATACCGCGGCAAACCGCTTTTGAGTCGCGAATTTCTCGATATCGCTTAAAACGGAGTAATCAACGGCAAAGTCGTTTATATTTTTCTTCGCCCAACCGTGTCCGTGATAATGCACGATAACGGGGAGCTTTTCGTCGGACGAATACCCGTCGGGCAACGCTTCGACGTAAAAAAATCCGTTTGCCTTTTTTACGCTTTTCATTACAGTATCCTTTCTCCGCTTGTCGCGTCGTACACGACTGTATTGTATTTGCCGTTGTCTATTTTCACGTCTCCGCACGGCAGACGGAGAATAGTATGCGGAATATTCTTGCAGTGGACCATTACGAAACCGCCGTCGGCTACCGTAACTTCGCCGTTCTCGGCGTATATATGCGCGCCCGATTTGCGGAACAGTTCGCGATAATATCCGTCGTCGCAAATCGGCTTAGGCATATATGCGCAGTCCCGAACGAGCTTTCCGAAATTTTCTTCCGACGGAACGCCGTCTTTTATGTACCCGCATTTATCTTCGAAAACGACCGTTCTGCCGCCGGACTTGACTTTGTCGTCGATATATTCGTACTCGTCGCCCGTAAGCGCAACGCACTCGATAAAAATAACGCATTTATATCTGTCAAGCTCGACTTTTTTCAGGTCGGAAAGTCCTATAAAGTCGATCCCCGCGCCCGACTTCATAACGGCGTCGAGAAAATCGAAAGAGTCATATCCGTTTTTGAAAAAGCTGTCGCCCGAGACGAATCTTTCGGTATCGAACACGATAAGAACGTCGGTAGTTTTTACAAAGGGTTTTTGCGCGATTTTTTGCGCCGCGGCATATATCCGCGCTATCGTTTCCATTCGTTCGGGTTTATCCCAATAGCCGACTTTCTTATGAATATCGTCGGTCCTTAGCCTATGGTCGTAGAACCACGCGCCGCCGCCGCGCAGAACGTTTTCAAATATATTGCGTTTTAAGACAGACGCGTATTCTTCTTCGCTCTCGCACTCGAAATACGGATCGTCGTCGCGGTAATACGAATGACATTTATATCCCTGATCCATTTCGCATAAAAACAGTTTGCCGTTAAGGCGCATGCTTTCCGCCAAATTGCGGCACATATAAAAGTTGCCCGACCGTTTGTTCTTGCCGTACGGAGCCGTTGCCGCCAAAAAATCCACGCTGTCGTCCGAAAATAGTCTTTCGTTATCGAACATCATTCCGCACTCCGCGGCGTCGCCCGCACCGAAATAATAGCCGTAGAACGAGCCCGCCAGAATGTCGCCGTCCGCTCTCTTTATCGCTTTGCAGAACGCGATTATCGCTTCCGTCATAGAGCGTTGCATACAAAACAGCGTATCAAGTGCGCGCGCGTTTTTCTGCTGAAAGCGATATCGTCCGTCGCTAAGCTCGAACCTTTCTTCGGGAGTCGCGAGACGCACGTTATCGAACGTCTCGTCCGTGCCGTAAGCC
>DBEXQE010000393.1:0-3251 GCA_048167245.1 Christensenellales bacterium
ACGGTTGCGGAGTGCGATATAAGAAAATTTACCGAATATCTTTTTAACCCCGAAAAATACGGTAAAAACGGTAAATTTAAGTTGTTTATTGAAAATAAATATGATATAATGGATTCGGAATGGCTCAGAGAAGAATACATAAGTCAAGCAAACGAAAAGTATTCGAAAGGCGATTATAGGATAGGAAAGTTGGACGAACACGGGCAAAGAATAAGCATAGACGTTTCGTTGTCGAGAAAAGACGGGTCGGGGAAATTTTACGTTACGTCCGGATGGATGGTTTATCCGGACGGGAGAATACGGCTGAGTACCATATTTGCGGGCGACCCGAGAGAGAATCACAAGGAGAGATCTTGAAATGAAAGAATACGATAGAGTGGTTTTGACGGTCGACAGAAAAGAATATGCGGAAATGGGGCTGTATAAAGGCATGGACGGCTGGATCTGCGAAGAAGTGTACGATAAGTTCGACGACGTGATCGTTGATTTCGATCAATACGGACCGCTTCCCGATATATACGATTATGCGGGGATAAGAAAAGAAGATCTGCGGCTTATAGAGTTATCCGAACTCGAAGAACGCGCTAAATACGTCGGCGCTATTTATTTCCCGGATCTGGTCGAAGAAGGGTACAGGACCGACGGCGCGATCATGCTCGAAGAAAAGGAAGAATACGGGAAATACGGCGTACACCAAGGCGCGTACGGGCGGATCGTATCGTCTACGGACGGCGATCTCGTTACTGTGGAGTTTCATTTGGTCGAGCCGAAAGAAATCGTAACGCTTACCGTCGAAAAGAAAGATATCGACTACTTCGGACATGCGAGCTACGGACCGCACGCAACGAAAAAATAGAATAAAAAATACGTCCTGCAACGGGCGTATTTTCGAGTTTATCCGCGTTTGCGGCGGAAAAGGCTGAGTATTCCGCCGCGCTTTTGCGTATGAGTTGCGGGTTCTTTCGCAGGTTCGGGCGGAGCGGAAACGGGTTCGGTTTTGGCGGGCGCAGTCGTTTTCGGCGCGGGTTTTTGCGCGGGCGGCGGCGGAGTCGCCGTCGCTTTTGCGGTCGTTGCGGATTCGCGTCGCTTTTTTTCGAGCAGTTCGCGCCGTCTTTCCAAGAGTTCGCGCGTTTTCGTGGACTGGATCGTCGGCTCTTTCGCGGGTTTTTGCGCGGCGGGCGCGGAAGTTTTCGCCGCAACCGTCATGCGGGTCGCGGGCGGTGTTTTCGTTGCGGGCGACGGTTTGGGCGGTACGGACGCGGTGGTTTTCGCCGCTACGTTCATGCGCGGTACGGGCGCGGTGGTTTTCGCCGCTGTTTTCGCGATCGTTTTGGGCGCGGAAGTAGTCTGCGCGTCGTACGGGGTTTCCGTTACGGGGTAGGCGCGCGAGCCGCGAAGTCCGAACAGACCGTTCAGCATTTGCGGAACGCTCCGATAGCGGTTTTTTGCGTAGACCGCGAGCGATTTCATGAGCGCGGATTCCTGACTTGCCGTGATCGTCGCGCCCTTTTCGGACGGGCGGACGATAGTGTCCTTATACATTCTTTGGATGCTTTCGGGCGGCAGAGTGCCCGTTATGCAGTAGTATATCGTAACGCCGAGCGCGTAGATATCCGTCCACGGACCCTGTTCGCCGTGCGTGCGGTACTGTTCTTCGGGCGCGAAGCCCTGCTTCAATACGATAGATAGCGACTTGCCGTCCATGTTCGACTGCTTTGCCGCGCCGAAGTCGATGAGTTTGACTTCGTTGTATTTCGTTATCAGAATATTGTCGGGGGATATGTCGCGGTGGATAAGCCCGAGATCGTGCACGGATATAAGCGACTCCATTACGGGGCGCAGGATAGACAGTATTTCGTCGCACGTAACCTTGCCGCCCTTGCGTTGCAGGTACTTTTTCAGCGAAATGCCGTCGAGAAATTCCATTACTATATAAGCCGTTCCGTTCGCGGAGAAGAAGTCCTTGACAGAAACTATTCCTTGCAGGTTCTTGACCTTGGCGAGCGTTTTGGCTTCGTCGATAAAGCGTTTCAAGCCGCGGTTGCTTGCCGCCTGGTTCGACTTAGAGTTTATTATTACCTGGTTCGACTTGGGCATGCGGTTGACGTAGCCGCTCGGGAAGTATTCTTTTACGGCTACTTTTACGCCTTGGCTTAGATCCCACGCGAGATACGTTATCCCGAAACCGCCTTCGCCGAGCGCTTTGACTATAAGGTACTTGTTGTTCAGTACGGTGCGCTTGGGCAGGTGGTGCGGCGGATTGGGCGTGTCGTCGGCTTTTTTCTTACAGCTCTTGCAGACGCGCGCGGAATCGAGATCCCCGAAGCAATTCAGACATATGTTTTTGTTCGTTCTTACTCTTTCCATCATTCTGCCACCATAGCCACTACCACGGTGTAGTTATCGTTATACCGTTTTATGCGCGAAAGAAGCCTGTTCTCCATTGCCGCGATGACTTTCGCGGGTTCGGTCGGGAACGTTGCGAGATCGGCTTCCATTTCTTCTTCGTAAACGTATTCCCAAAAACCGTCGGAACATATTACGAACGCGTCGCCCGCGCGGAGCGGCGTTTGCAGTTTGTCGATATCGGGCGGTATGAAGTAGTTCGACCCGAGAACGCGCGTGAGCTTGTTCTGATCCTTGTGAGTGCGCACGTCGCGCAGGGAGATAAGCCCCTGATCCACGGCTACCTGACTTAAAGAATGGTCTTTCGACTGGTAAGCTAAGCGGAAATTGCGGAAAAAGTAGATCCGAGTGTCGCCTATGTGCGCCATGGTCGTGTTCGCGCCGTCGGTCGTAACGCACGAAACGGTCGTGCAACTCGAACCTATCTGCGGATTTTTGTCCTTGAACGAACATACGAAGTCGTGAGCGTTCTTTACGTACGCTTCGGCGAAAGTCGGGTTCACGGAGCGGGCGGGATCGAGTTCGCGTATCTGCTCGAACTGGTCGATTATCTTCGTAGCGCAGAGCCTGCTCGCGACTTCGCTCCCGACGTAGCTTCCGAGTCCGTCGCACACTACGAAGCATGCCGCGTCCTTATCGAGGCTCGCCGCCGTGAAGTCCTGGTTGTATTCTCTGCCGCCTATTTTGCAGATACTGCTCGAAACGATCTTCATAACTTTTATTATGATATCACAAATTCTTCTCTTTTGCAACTGTTCGCGAGTTTATCTGCGCGAAAAACGTCGAAAAGCGCGATAATTGTTTGACAGTTAAACCGGAATCTTTCAATATTTCCGCGAAGCGAT
>DBEXQE010000394.1:0-3636 GCA_048167245.1 Christensenellales bacterium
AAAGTCGTTAATCGAAAAAAGCGTAAAAAATTCGTCGAAATTGGCTTGTCTACCTTCGAGTCCGTTGGCAGAGTAACTTAGGACGCTTAAGAAAGATATGCGTCTTTTAAGGGAATAAAAAACGAGATCGCTTTTTGCGAAGTCGAGGACGAGAACGAAATCGTATATATATATTACGTTTTGGAAGGTGTCCCGCATTTGTTGCATATTCAGCCCGACGAAGTCATGCTTATGTCGATACGGCGCGGAATACCGAGAATTACGGTTTTGGACAAGAGCCTTAGCATGCCCGTTAAGAAAACGACCGTTGCACCCGAGAAAAAAGAAGACGAAAATAAATGATCTATCTTGACAACGCCGCCACGACGAAGCCGTATAAAGAAGTTGCGGAACTCATAAATCATATAAACGAAAACGAGTATTTCAACCCGTCCGCGCTGTACGGCAAAGGCGCCGACGCAAAAGCGCTCGTGGAAAGATCAAGAGCGGAAATCGCTGAAATATTGGGCGTTTTGCCTGCCGAAATATACTTCACTTCCGGAGCTACCGAAGCGGATAATTGGGCTGTTACGAGCGGCTTCAAAAACAAAAAAGGCAATATAGTCGTGTCTGCGGGGGAACATTCCGCGATATACGAAACTTCGCTCAACCTGAAAAACAAAGGCTTTGAAGTACGTTTTGCGCCGTTAAACGCCGACGGAACGGTCAACAGGGAAAAATTTGCGGAGCTTGTAGACGAAAATACATCTCTTGTTTCCGTGATACATTACAGCAACGAAACAGGTGCGATCAACGATATTTTCGCGTTGGCAAAGCTGAGCAAGACTAAAAACAAAAAGGCCTTATTTCATTCCGACGGCGTTCAGGCGTTTTGCAAAAACAAAAGCGAGCTCAAATATTCCGACGTGGACATGTACAGCATAAGCGCGCATAAGATCGGCGGCGTCAAAGGGTGCGGCGCGCTGTACGTTAAAAAAGGAGTAAATCTGTCGCCGCTTATTTTCGGCGGCGGGCAAGAGAGCAATATGCGCTCGGGTACGGAAAATACAGCCGCGATCGCCGCGTTCGGAACAGCCGCAAAAATTTATGCGGATGAATACGACGAAAAAAATATGCGTATTCTGAAAGAGACCTTTTTGCAAACGCTAAAAGATTCGGGCATAGAATACAAGTTGAATTCGGACTTTGACCATACTTGCTCGGCAATAACTTCGATCTCTTTCGCAGGACTTAACTCCGAAATTTTGCAACGGCTTTCGGCGGCGGAAAACGTGCTTATAGGGCTCGGGAGCGCATGTGCGTCTAAACTTCGCAGTAACCGCGTTTTAAGCGAAACGGGGCTTTCGCAGAGAGATATCTCGGGCAGTATAAGGATAAGTTTTTCACCGCGAAACACGGCGGAAGAAGTACGGCGGGCGGCGACGATAATAGCCGAAAAAATAAAAAATTTACGGAGCGGTCAGGTTGGATAAAGTAATTCTGATAAGAATAGGCGAGATATATCTCAAAGGGAAAAACCGTTGTTTTTTCGAAAATTTACTCGTACACAATATAAAAGAAAAACTTGCGGGAATAGAATGTAAATTGTTTTTCGGCAGAAACCGCTATATCGTATTCGATTATAAAGAGTCCGACGAGAACAAGATAATCGCGCTATTGAAAACCGTATTCGGAATAAATTCATTGAGTTGCGGCTACAAAGTAAAGTCGGACTATGCGGAAATTCTCGGACTTGCAAAGCAGATTATTCCGCACAGCGGAAGTTTCAGAGTGTCGGCAAACAGAGCGGATAAGTCGTTCCCGCTCGATTCCATGCAACTTGCCCGCGAACTCGGCGGAGATCTTCTCGACGCGTTCGGCGATCTGACCGTCGATCTGCACGATCCGAGTTTTACCGTGTACGTGGATATCCGCGAAAACGGACTTACATATGTTTTCAGCGAAAAAATAGCGGGCGCGGGAGGAATGCCCGTAGGCAGCGCGGGACGCGGACTTTTATTGCTGTCGGGCGGCATAGACAGCCCCGTGGCGGGCTATATGATGGCGAAAAGGGGACTTTCTCTTACGGCTTTGCACTTTCACTCTTATCCCTACACAAGCGAAAACGCGCAGGAAAAAGTCAAAGAACTCGCTAAGATCATGCAGAACTATTGCGGCAAAATAAATCTTGTTTTCGCGCCGTTTACGAAAATTCAGGAATCGATCCATAAGCATTGCGACGATAACTATATGATAACGATCATGCGCCGCTTTATGATGCTGATTGCCGAAAGAGTGGCGAAGAAATTCCACTGCGATTGCATAATCAACGGCGAAAGTTTGGGGCAAGTCGCAAGTCAGACCGTACAGAGCATAACCGTAACGAACGGCATGATAAAAGAACTTCCCGTAATGCGTCCACTTATAGGCATGGACAAACAGGAAATTTTCGAAATCTCTACCAAAATCGGCACTTCTGAAACTTCCATTCTTCCTTACGAAGATTGTTGCACCGTATTTCTGCCCAAAAATCCGGTAACTAAGCCGCAAGCGGAAAGATGCGAATTCGAAGAAAGAAAAATTGAAAATTATAACGAACTTATCGAAGAAGTGTTAAACGATCTCGAAATTGTCGAAATCGGTTGATATATTATCTTTATCGTACTCGTAAAAGTTACTTAAATGGTCGCGACTTTTCGGGACCGTGGCTTTCGTGAAGTAACTTTTTTTTCTGAACTTAGGCGGAGTATCGTCGTTAGCGGCTATTATCTTGTGATTTTTGTTCAGTTCGTCGGAGTCAATTTCCGCTTCTATAATGGTGGGCGGCATATTGAATTGACTGCCGTAACTTCTTATATGCTTTTCAAGCACCGTTTTAGCCATTGCGGTCGGAATTCCGCCGCCCGTAACGTTGTTTTTATAGTCGGAGTTTTTACAGCCTATCCAAACGGCGACCGTGTAATCGGGATTATATGCTATGCAGTATGCATCGGTATTTCCGTCTTTATCTCCGACGGTTCCCGTTTTTGCGCATATACGCGAAAGATTTCCGAGCTTTCTCGCCGTTCCGGTTTTGGCGCACTCGGAAAGCATGTTGTTTATGAAAAACGCCGTTTCAGAACCGAATACGCGTTTTTCGCACTGCTTTCTGCGGTAAAGATAAATGCCGTTTTCATCCTTTATATATCTTATATAACTGCTCTCGATATAATTGCCGTCGTTGGCAAACACCTGGTACGTATTCGCTATTTCCCTGAGCGATACGCCGTCGGTAAGTCCGCCCAAAGCGATCGCCAAAGTATCGTCGTTTTTCGAAAATTTTATTCCGCACTTGGCGGCATATTGTTTTGCGGTGTCTATGCCCGTCATTTCGAGAAGTTTTACGGCGCATACGTTCGACGAGTGTATGAGGCTGTTCTGAGCGGAAGTCCAACCGAGATACTTCGAATTGAAATTCGACGGGGAGTATCCGCCGAAATCCGTTTTATTGTCGAGAATAGGCGTTATCGGCACTATAAGATTTTTTTCGAGCGCGGGCGCGTACGATAATACGGGTTTTATAGTCGAACCGGGTTGACGCCTGACGTCGGCGAGATTTGTTTCGCCGCTTCCGCACAGTGCCGTAATATTGCCGGACAGATTGTTCATAATAAGTAT
>DBEXQE010000395.1:0-5117 GCA_048167245.1 Christensenellales bacterium
AAAGGTAAATCTATGACCGACCTCATCAGTCGGCTACGTAAACTTCGCCGACAGCTTCTCCTAAAAGGGGAAGCCTTGATTACGGATAATTATAATTCATCATGACAAGGCTGTCATTTCGACCAAGCGTCGAAGTCGCGCGTGGAGAAATCTCTAAGAATATATACTTTCATAATGATAAAATAGTTATAAAACCATATTATAAAGATAATTTTTGAGCGATTTCTCGACTGCGCTTCGCTCCGCTCGAAATGACAAAGTAAAAAACAAGGCGGCAGAAAGCGGTGCAGGTTAATTAACCCAAGGCGGCAGAAAGCGGTGTTAACTATATCAGCCGTAGGCGGTGCGGGTGCGTGCAGAGAGCGGCAACAGGCAGCAAGTGCGCGACGGGAGTGTACTTAAACGTACTCGACCGAGCGGACTTGCCGCACGTAGCCGCTATATGCGCCCGTATACGCCGCCGCTTACGTAAAACTCAGTCCGGCAAATCCCGCAAACGCCAACGCCATTATCCCCGCAATGATGAGCGCGATCGGCAGACCTTTGAACGGCTTCGGCACGGGCGAAACTTCCACTTTTTCGCGAATTCCCGACATAAGGATAAGCGCGAGAGTAAAGCCCAAGCCCACGCAAAGCGCGCTTACGAACGTTTGGAGCAGATCGTAACCCGCCGTTATAACGTTGTTGGCGGTACCCAAAACGGCGCAGTTCGTCGTTATAAGCGCCAGGTAAACGCCGAGCGCCTGATACAGCGAAGGACTGAATTTCTTTATGACTATATCGAGCATCTGCACGAGCGCGGCGATTATCAGAATAAACGTGATCGTCTGCAAGTATTCGAGTTTGAGCGGCGTGAGAACGTAATAATACAAAAGATAGCAAACGACCGACGAGATCGTGATAACGAACGTAACGGCAATTCCCATGCCGACGGCGGATTCCGTCTTTTTGCTTACGCCCAAAAACGGACAAATACCGATCGACTGATTGAGAACTATATTGTTCGTGAGTATTCCCGCGACGACTATCGTGATAAGCGTGGAGAGATACATTTTACGCCACCCCCTTCAAGATCTGCGTAGCTTTTTTAGCCTGATGCGCCTTGTACATCGAAAGCAGATAGTTGAACAGCGCCATCATAAGCCCGAGAACTATAAATCCGCCCGGGGTCGTTACAAATACTTTCATGCCCGCCAAGCCGAGTAGCTGTCGGATCCCGCCAAGCAGACAGATCGAGAATATGAATCCGACGCCCATCGAAACGCCGTCGAGAACGGCATAACCGACGCTGTTTTTGCTTGCGAACGACTCGGCGCGCGCAAGGATTATGCAGTTTACGACTATAAGCGAAATGAACGCGCCTATGCTCTCGTTTAGCTCCGGCAAGAACGATTCGATGAACATCTGAACGAGAGTTACGAACGTAGCGATGATTATTATGTACGCGGGAAGTCTTACCTTATCGGGTATGAACTTTCTCAGCGCCGAAACGAACAGGTTCGAGAACACGAGCACGAACGCCGTGGCCGTTCCGAGCGCGAACGCGTCCACTATGTTCGTACTTTTGGAAATCGTGGGACACATTCCGAGAACGAGCACGAACACGGGGTTGTTGAACAAGCCGCCGAGAGCCGTTTCGTTGAATTTCTTTTTATCCACGGTCATTTGCCCTCCTTCAAAAGTAAAGCTATCAGATCGCCCGAAAGACGCAGGTTCTTTTCTATCCCGCTCACGCTTCGGCTCGCCGTAGCGCCCGTAGCCGTTTTTATCTCGTCTTCCGTCATGACTTTTTTGCCGACGACCGCGTTTCTCAGCGTTTCGTACTGCGCGGAGTTATTCAGAAGATAGTCGCCGTCGTCGCGCAGTTTTATAAGCCCCGCGATCGTAGCGTCGGGATCATAAGCCGTAAGGAGCACAGTGTTCTGCGAACCGTAGCCGACCGTTTTCGTTTCCGTTACGTAAGTTCCCGCTCTCTCGCCCTTTTCGACTTTGTAGACCGCAAGCACTTCGCCGACCGATCTGTTATCCGAATTGAACTTTTCCAAATCGAACGCGTCGCTCCCGACTATGGAATAGTAGTTCTCCCGCAAAGCTACAGTATCGTCCGCGCCGACGGGAGCTACCTGTTGCAACTGACCTATCTTTTTCACGTCGAGCGTGGGCGTGTATTTGGGCAGGAACGCGTTTGCGAGCATAAGGCACGTAACGCTGACCACTGCAATTATAACGAGCACCGCGGCGCATATAAGCGAATTTTTCATAGTTCTGCTCATCACGCTTTCACCTCCGCTTTGCCGCCTTGATCTTTATCCTTTACCTTCTTCTTTTTTTCGGGCTTAACGTAGCCGAACGGCTTCGGATAAATGTATTTGTCGATAAGCGGCGTCGCTACGTTCATGATGAGTATCGCAAAACTCATTCCTTCGGGCATGCCCGTAAATACGCGTATAAGCACCGTAAACAACCCTATCCCGACGCCGAACACGACTTGTCCGATAAACGTATTCGGACTCGTGGAGTAGTCCGTCGCCATAAACACCGAGCCGAACACAAGCCCGCCCGAGAGAACATTCGCGAACATATTGTTGAATATCTTCGCCGCGCTCCCCTTGTAGAAGCCTTCGAACAACAGCGAGAAAACAGCCGCGCTTCCTATTATTATAAGCGGCACTCTGAAATCTATGACCTTGCGCACCGACAGATAAATGTAGCTCAGCAGTATGGCGATCATGCACGTTTCGCCTACCGCCGCCGTCCCGCGGTTGCCCAAAAAGTATTGCAGGAACATATTCTGATTTCCCGTGGACTTATCGGACGAAAGCCAGGTCGCGCCCGTCGACGCCGCAAGCCCCAAGCCCGCCGTGTTGACTACGCTGAGTCCAAACGACAGCATAAGGAATATGCGCGCCGTAACGGCGGGGTTCGCGAAGTTCTTGCCTATGCCGCCGAACAGCATTTTGACTATCATGATAGCGAAAATACTGCCTATGATGCAGATAATGACCGTATCGAACGAAAATATGATATGATCGACCGCGCGAGTGGACAAAGCGTCGTAACCCTTTTGATAAATATTCAGGTCCCAACCTTTGACTATCGTCTTAGACGGCAGATTCAGCGCGAGAATAAGTCCCGTAACGACGGCGGACAGGTCGAAAATGCTCGACTGCCTGACGCCTTCCTTGTCGAACTTTTTGCGCGCGATAAGGCAGAACAGAAGTTCGCTTCCCACGCACGCGCCGACGCAAACGACGGCGTTCACTATAACGTGGTATCCGAAATAGAATACGGCGGCGAGCAGAACGATCAAAAGCGCGATTATAACGTCGAGCATTATATTTCGCGTAGAATTCGCTTTGTTCGTTATGTGCGGCGACGCCGAAACCGTTAAATTATTCAAAACAGAAGTCTCTCCTTTCGATATTTCCGAAAATTATTTTATGCCCATCGCCCGCGCATGCTTTTTCGCGCGCTTTATCGACTGGACGAGCGGTCTTTTGGCGGGGCAAGTGTACGCGCACGAGCCGCACTCTATGCAGTTGAGCGCTCCGTACTTGACCGCATTTTTCACGTCGCCCGCGAGTGCGTATTTGTCTATGTACATGGGCATCAGCTTCATCGGGCAAGCCTTTGCGCATTTGCCGCAGTTTATGCACGGCTGAGGACTGCCCGTAAACGCTTCGTTTTTCGTCAGAAGCAGCAGACAGCTCGACGTTTTCGTAGTGCTTATCCCATCGCCGTCCACGGCAAATCCCATCATCGGACCGCCGCTTATCATCTTTACGGTTTCCTTATCGGACAACCCGCCGCAGAACTCGATTATTTCGGCGAAAGTCGTTCCGCCCGAGACCCAGATATTAGCGGGTCTCTTTATTCCGCCGCCGCTGACCGTCATAACGCGCTTGTAAAGCGGCTGACCTTTCGTTACGGCAAGATACGCCGAAAGCGCCGTATGAACGTTGTCCACGAGAACACCGACGCTCGACGGCAGTTTGCCCACCGGCACTTTTCGCCCCGTTACGGCGTAGATCAGTTGCTTTTCCGCGCCTTGCGGATACTTCGTTCTGAGTTTTACCGTTTTCGCGGGCAGAGAACTGTTTGCGATAAACGTATCTATTTTTTCGAGCGCGTCCGACTTGTTGTCTTCGGCGGCTATCAGAACTTCGCCTATCCCCGCAGCTTTCGCGAGCAGAACGGCTCCGCGCACGAACTGCTCGGTGTAGTCGAGCATGATGCGGTAGTCGCAGGTTATGTACGGCTCGCACTCGGCGGCGTTTATTATAAACGTGTCGACTTTATCCTGCGGCGAAAGTTTTACGGCGGTCGGAAATCCAGCGCCGCCCATGCCAACTATCCCGCACTCGCGCAAACGCTCTTTTATCTCGGTCGGCGTCGGTTCGGAAAGCGGCGAAAATTCCACGCTCTCGCCCTTACCGTCGTTCTCTATAACTATGTGCTTGGCGTACCCTGTCGCCGTTTCGCGCTCGACTATCGCCGTAACGACCCCGCTGACGGACGAAAACACGTCGGCGGATATAAAACCGTCCGCAGACGCTATTTTCTGACCCGCTTTTACCGTATCACCGACGGCGACGCACTCGACCGCGGGCTTTCCCAAATGCTGAGAAAGCGATATGTAAACGGTTTTCGGCGCGGGCATCACTCCGATCTGTTCGTTTTTGCTCGGCGACTTGGCTTGCGGCGGATGAACTCCGGCACGGAAAGTTACCGGTTTTTCTTTATCAGTCAAAATACTTCCTCCGAATAATTCGTAAACGCATTTGATATGTTACCGTATTATATTTTATCACAATATCATACGATTTGTAAATGCGTTTTAATGACTTTTGCCGAATTATTCGTGAAAATTTCTCATATCGTTATCTTCGCTCGTTTCCATGAGCGTTTCGACTCTGCCCCTTGCGAGCGATTTTTTCAGATTTCTGCGCTTTTTGATAAAGTTAACCGCTATCATAACGAGCTGATAAATTCCCAAAACTATCAGAAACACGCCGAAGTACTTTTTCAGTTCTTCGCCGCCGACCGTCTTAATAAGATACGACGCAAGCACGCCCGCGACCACGGCGGGCAAAGAGATCCAAAGCAGATATCTGAAA
>DBEXQE010000396.1:0-2978 GCA_048167245.1 Christensenellales bacterium
ACTGATATTTGAATAATACATTTTTACATGCCAATCTACTATTACATTTACTTTTTGATTAGATTGAAAAAAACTATCAAAATCAAATGTAAAACATAGTGAAGAAGACATGTTCGGACTCCTATCCTGATCTCCTTTTGTTTTATTCGATGCAATAAGAACTACCGTATCTTCATTCGCTTTATACCAACCCGCTTTTAATACAATTCCCGCGGCGGGCATAGTCGTGGAAGTATACTGTATTTTATCGGAAGTATACCAACCCGCGAAAATGTATCCGCCCTTTTCCGTAACGGGCAACGTTATCGCGTTACCTTTTGCAACCGATATATCGTCCACTTCGCTGCCGCCGTTTTCGTCGAAAACTATCATCGCGTTCCAAACCGCAGTCAGGGTAACGCTCTTTTGCGGCATTGCGCTTACTTCGAATTTATCGCCTTTTGCGTCTTCCCAATGCGAAAACTTGTACGTAGCTTTCGTTGTGGTAGGCAACGTTATCGAAGTTCCGGCGCGTTTGACTATGGGCTTTACGGCTTTGCCGCCGTTCGCGTCGAACTCTATAATCGGAGCGAATTCTTCGGCATGCAAAATCATACCGTCTTCGACTAACCCCGTATAAATTTCTCCGTCTCCGAATTTCGACCAGGTAAGCGGAGCTTTGCCGTCGACGCGCGTTTTCGGTATAATATCACTGACGCTCGAACCCCAATCGACCTGCACTCTTTCTTCCGCAACCGAACCTCCGAAATAACAGGTTACGTTGACTTTCTCCCATTCGAAACCCGCATATAAATATAAATTTTCAGCGGATAAATCAAAATTATCGCTTTTAACTACGGATACGACGGGAATAAGACCGTATTCGTCGGCTACCTGCAAACCGCCGCAGTCCGTTTCGGTAAACCACCCCTTAAACGTTTTATGATCTATTTCCAGATTCTTCGGCAACTCGGGCAAACTCTGATTATACGAAGCCGTTATCTGACGCTCGCCCGTAACCCGCGCGCCTTGATAATCGAGAACAAACGTATATTCTTTTGCTTTGAACTGCGGGAACAGTACGAGATTTTTGCCGTCGGTATACGGCGAAAGCGACGCGCCCGCCGCCGACACGTACTGAGTTCCGCCGACTTCCGCGTCGAAAAGTCCCGTAAACACGTAGCCTTCGCGCGACGGCAGAGTTTCTATCGAGTACGGCATACCGCCCGTAACCGTTATCTGATGCGGTCCCGAATCGTCGACGTACTGAATAATATACTCCGCGCCCTGCACATAACTATTATCGCCGCCGTTATTCTTGTCGCCGCCGCTCTGCCCGCACGCCGTCAGACCGCAAACACACGACAAGACGACCGCGATAACCGAAAAAATTATTCTCTTTTTCATATGTCGCTCCTTCAAATTATAGCGATACGCTATATTTCAGATTATAAGAATTATAGCGATACGCTATAATTTTTGCCTTAATTATATAGCATAATGCTATAATTGTCAATAGAAATATTATGGAAAACAAATTTTTTCAAAAGCGGCTTTTGGAAGAAAGAAAGCTGAATAAACTCACTCAGACGGAAGTCGCCGACTATCTGCACATAAGTCAGCCGTCGTATATCCGATACGAGAACGGCACCGCCGAACCGAGTCTGGACAACCTTGTCAAACTTGCGGATCTGTTCGACGTTACCGTGGATTATCTGCTCGGACGCGCCCCATATTAGCCCGCGGAAAGCGGCAGAAAGCGTAAAATAAAAAACCGACCGTTTCCGATCGGTTTTTTTCTTATGTAAGGCGTCCCCTTTCAGGGGCGCGAGCGTTAAGCAAATAGCACAGTGTGCTATTTGTAGCCAAAGCGCGGCGCAAGCTGTGCTTGCGACAGGGCAAAAGCTGTCAAGCACAAAGCGTAGCGACTGCTTGACTGATGGGGTCTTTATTTGCTTTCCGAATACTTGTCGTCTTCGTCCCAAGCGTACATTTTTCTCAGTTCCGCGCCGACTTTTTCGAGTTGGTGGTTAGCTTCGATCGTGCGCGTAGCGTTGAAGTGCGCTCTGCCGTTCGCATTGTTCTCGGCGATCCATTTAGCGGCGAACGTGCCGTCCTGGATCTCGCGAAGAACTTTCTTCATTTCTTTCTTCGTTTCGTCGGTTATAAGGCGCTTGCCGGTCTCGTAGTCGCCGAACTCAGCCGTGTCGGATACCGAATAGCGCATGAACTTGAAGCCGCCGCGGTAAATAAGGTCTACGATGAGCTTCATTTCGTGAATACACTCGAAGTATGCGGACTCGGGTTCGTACCCCGCTTCTACGAGCGTTTCGAAGCCCGCTTTCATGAGCGCGGTTACGCCGCCGCAGAGAACCGCCTGCTCGCCGAACAAGTCGGTTTCGGTTTCTTCGCGGAACGTGGTCTGCAAAACTCCGGCTCTTGCACCGCCGATCCCGAGCGCGTAAGCGAGAGCGTTTTCCTGAGCCTTGCCGCTCGCGTTCTGATAAACGGCGATAAGGCACGGAACGCCTTTACCTTCCTTGTACTCGCTGCGGACGGTATGTCCGGGTCCCTTGGGCGCGATCATCGAAACGTCCACGTCTGCGGGCGGAACGATCTGCTTGAAGTGAATGTTGAATCCGTGAGCGAACATAAGCGTTTTACCCGCCGTAAGGAACGGAGCGACGTCTTCCTTGTAGACTTTCGCCTGTTTCTCGTCGGGGATAAGCATCATTATAACGTCGGCGGCTTTCGTCGCTTCCTTGACGGGAAGCACCGTGAGTCCTGCGGCTTTCGCCTTAACCGCGGATTTCGAGCCTTCGTAGAGTCCTACTACGACTTTTACGCCGCTGTCGTGCAAGTTCAGCGCGTGAGCGTGTCCTTGCGAGCCGTAACCTATAACGGCTACCGTCTTTTTCTTTAAGTAGTCGAGATTACAATCCTGTTGATAAAATATCTTTGCCATTTTACCGTCTCCCATAAAAATTTTGATTTTTTCG
>DBEXQE010000397.1:0-5698 GCA_048167245.1 Christensenellales bacterium
ATTTATATAAGCCGTATATTGAATTTACTTAGTCGCGCCTTTCTTGAAGTTCACAAGATAGTCTGCGTTCGTCGCAAGGAATCTCTGCGTATACTCGTCGCCGAAATATTCGTCCGACCAAAGGCTCATCGTGCAAGTGTCTTTAAGTTGCTGATAAGTGCCTCTTCCGAGCAACACGTTCGTTATCGCGCTCTCTATCGTGGAACGTTTATCCCAAAGCGTTGATACTCCCGACCAGTCGGTGTTGTAGTGGATATCCGCTCTGCGGAAGATATTGACTATCTTATCGTCGTTGTGCGGATCCGCCACAGCCGGCGAGAAGAACGCGTTCATCATCGCGGGCATTTGGCTCAAATCGTAGAAGCACTTGGGATGATATTTGCTTCCGCCGTTACGGAAGAACGAGAATATCGGCTGAGCCGATTCGATCGTCTGATTGCTAAGGTTGTATTTCTGAACCAACTCGCCCATATTGGAAGTTTCGTACACCATCTGATCTGCGAGAGCCTGATCCTTGAACTGACGCACTCCGTTTTCGTCTTCGGTGTAAAGTCCCGCGGTCGCGGGTCCCCAACCGTACAGCTTGTCGGCAAGCGTCGAGCACTGATAATCGAGCCAACGCAGGATCTGCGGCAAACGATTTTCGGTTACGGCGTCTTTGAATATGACTACCGACGAAGCGACGGGCGCGCCCTGAGCGAAGAACTCGAACTGCGGCGCAAGGTCGATCTGCAACCATACTTTGCGGTATTTGACCGTTTCGCCCGAGTAATTGTTGTCGAGCCTTACCTGATTATCGGGCGGCGTGCAGTTCGGATATGCGACCGCAAAGTAGCCCTTGTTCATATCCTGCTGAACAGTGCTGAAAGGCGTTCTGAAACCGTAGTCGTTGCAGATCTTGCCTTCGGCGATAAAGCCTTTCCACTCGTTCAGAATTTCTTCGTAGAACGGTTGCAACAGCATATTTTTGACCTGCTTGTCGTTAGCGTCCCAATACGCGAACATCGTATTAAGATAGCCGTTCGCGCCTATAAGCATGGGTATAAGTCCCGCGCCCCAGCTCCAATTATCGCGGTCGGAGCCGTCGCACGCGAGAATAGGCATTACCTTTCTGCCCTGCGGCAAGTTGTAACGGCTGTTCGTTCCGTTCACGGCTATATCGTTGTTTATATAGTCGGCTATATCGTTAAGGAACTTATAGAATTCTGCTTTGCTCTTTATCGACACGTCGTAGATCTCGTCGGTCGTGAACTCGCCGCGTTCGGAATAAATTTCCTGCAGATCGGCATACGAGTGCGCGTCTGGATAGAGAGCAAGCAATATGTCTTCGCGAACGTAAACGCAATTATAGTAGTTCTGCGTATACTCGAAAGCGACCGTTTGTTTTTTGTCCGCCGTAGGATCTACGACCGAAAGACCGACGTCGCCGAGATTGTACGGTATGCCGTAAACCTTGCCTTTTTCGCCGCCGTTCACAGCCGCCGAATTCCAGACCGATTCGGGCATTCTCGCCTTTATCGTCGGGCAATACTTGTCTATGTAATCCGTGAGATCGTACAACAGTTTTCCGCCGCTGCGCTTGTTTTCGGCTATTATGGTGGACATTTCCGCGGTGCCGTAGGCTATCTGCGGCTTGTCGCGCATCATTATGACCTTTTCGAGCGCCGCTTCGATACGCGAACCCGCGTTATCGAACGAATTCCTCGTATTTACCGAAACGCCCGTTACGCGCTTGATCTCAGACGAAACCACGTCGTTATCCGACGTGAGTTTGTTGAATCCGCCAGTGCCTTGCGCGTTCCATGCGACTATCTCGTAATCGCTTTGATCCCAGGCGGTAAGCTCGGACGAATCCGAAACTTTTTCTTTTCCGTACGTCCATTCGTACGTTCCGAAATCGCTGTCTATCGGCGCATCTTTTGGCTTGCACCCTGCAAACACGCCGAACGCGAACGATACCGAAAGTACGAGCGCGAGAACTTTAACGAGTTTTCCCTTCATGATCTTCTCTCCTTTATCAGTTATTTTTTTTACTCTTTGACACTGCCTATCATCACGCCCGACACGAAATATTTCTGCACGAACGGATAGACGAGAACGATAGGCAAAGTGGAAACGATTATCTGCGCGGACTGGATCGCTTCGGGCGTCAGGCTGTCCGAAAGATCGCTGTTGAAAATACTGCCGCTCTGCTGTGCGTTCTGCATGAGCGACTGAAATCTTTCCGCTTCCTTCAATATCTGTTGCAGGTTGTATTGCAACGTGTAAAGATACGGGTCGGTGAAATAGTAAAGCGTCGTCGTCCAATCGTTCCAATAAAAGACGGCGTTCCAAAGCAAAATTACCGCTATGATAGGTTTCGACAGCGGCATCATTATGCTCCAAAGTATTTTGAGTTCGTTAGCTCCGTCTAAGCGCGCCGACTCCGCGAGCGACTCGGGGATCGTTTGCAGGTAGGTGCGAACGACCGCCATGTTGTAAAAGCTGAACGCGCAAGGCAGTACGTACAGAAGGAAGTTGTTCAACAATCCGAGACGTTCGAACCATACCCAATTAGCGATCAGCCCCCCCCCGAAAAACATCGGCACCGTGAGATATGCGACAATGATCCCGCGGAACCTGAGCCCTTTTCGGAGCAGTGCGTAAGCCGCAAAGTACGTAACGATAAGCGCGATGACCGATCCTATGACTACGCGCGCTACGGTTACTATAAATCCGTACCAGGTCGTCTTGTCGATAAGTATGACTTTCATGTTGTCGAACGTCCACTTACGCGGCAAGAAAGTTATCCCGCCCAAAGCAGTATCGCCCGCGTCGTTGAGCGATTTCGCGAGTATGTGCAGGTAAGGCGCGATGAAAACGAGCGTCAGCGCAAGCACGATCACCGTGTTGAACGCGACGAACACTTTACGGGACGCGGATACTTTCATTTTGGATCTTGCAACGTTTGCTACTCTCATATCCTTACCCCCTTACCACAGCGATACCGCGCTTACTTTCTGCGAAATCTTGTTCACGGCAAGCGTGAGAACGAGCGCGACTACGTTCTGAAATACCGACAAAGCCGTCGACAGATCGCGATCGGCTCCGTTGAGTCCGTGATCGTATATCCAGGTCGAAATGACTTCCATGTCGTAGTAGTTGCTTCTGAGTCCGTACATAAGCTCGAAATTCGAACCGAGCATCTGCCCCGCCTGCAATATAAGCAAGATCATGGCGGTGGGCAACAGTGCGGGGAAAGTTATGTAACGCGCCTGCTTCCATCTGCCCGCGCCGTCCATCTTAGCCGACTCGTACAGCTCGGGACTTATGGACGAAATGTTCGAAAGGTAAATGATAGACCCCCAACCTACGCCTTTCCATACCGTGAGTATCAGATACAGCGGGATGAAATATTTCTTTTGGGTCATGAATAGAATGCGGTCTCCGCCGAAAAACGCTATCAGATTGTTTATCATGCCGAATTCCGACAGTATGTTGGTCGCAAGTCCCGTTACGGCTATCCACGACAGAAAGTGCGGCAGATAGCTTATGGTCTGAGCCGTCTTTTTGAACGGTTTGAAAGTTATTTCGTTTAGAAGCAGCGCGAAAATGAGCGGCGCGGGAAAGCTGACCACAAGCCCCAAAAGGTTGAGATACAGCGTATTCCAAATAGCGCCGAATATCGACGGATCTTTGAAAATAGTTATAAAATGTTCGAAGCCGTAATTTCCGGCTATCGGACTGAAAAATCCTTTCCACGGGTCGAAGTTCTCGAAAGCCATAAGCACGCCGACCATGGGTATGTAATTGAACAACAGCAGCAATACGATCGCCGGCAACAGCAACAAATAGAAGGGCAAGTCGCTCTTGAAAGTATTTTTGCGCTTAACCTTTGAAATATTCTCCATCGTCTTCCGATCCGTCCCTTACTCACATTCTCCCGAAATACGCTTGCAAAAGCAAGTTTTGTCTGCTATACTAAATATTATGAGCTTGATTATATTTATTTTACCATTCTATAATTCCCATTTCTAATCATTTTTTAGTAAATTATTATCAAATATTGCGAATTTAGTCGTTTTTACCTATTTTTGGCATTTTTTATAAGGAACCGTTACCATGGCTAAACTTCCCAAACCCAAAATCGACGAAAAACTCAATCTGAAAGAAAGCGACGCGGCTCTAATGAAGATAAATCAGTCTGCGTTCGAGTACGACCGCGACGTAAACGATAAGTTTCATATATCGCCCGACGTGATAAACAACTGCTCGCTCCATTTTCACAATCAGATAGAGCTACTGGCTATACAGTCGGGAAACGGTCAGCCCGTCAAAATAAACGATACGGAAGAAATTCTCTACCCGGGAGATATCGCCATTGCCGATTCTTTCGACATTCACGCCTACACCTACACCGATACGATAAGCACGGTGCTTATAATTCCGAGCGCGTATTTGAGAGATTTCGAGCAGTATAAGCAAAAAAGACTGCTCGCAACGAATTTCATTCACGACAAAAGCGTTTTCGATAAATGCTTTCCGTTGCTCAAAGAGATAGTAAGCACCGACAACGAGCTGATACAAAAAGGACTCGTCAATACATTGCTCGGCAATATCGTCGAAGCCACTGGACTCAGCAACGAGCGGACGGAACTGTCGCACAACATGAATTTCATTCGCGAGATCCTGGACTATATCGAACTGCACTACGCCGAAAATATTACGCTCGCAAACATTGCCGCACATTTTTCGTATTCGCCGTCGCACTTCTCGCGCCTGTTCAACAACTACTTCCGTTACAGCATAACCGACTACGTGAATATGGTCCGAACGAGAAAATTTTTCGAGCTTAAAGAAACAAATCCGAATAAACCGCTTATCGATCTTATCATGGAAAGCGGGTTTTCGAGCGTCCCGACTTTCTACCGACTGTTCTCGAAAAAGTTCGGCGTTTCGCCGCTGAAATATTTCCAGACGCAATAAAATTTTATTTTCCCGTTGACAAATCAAAATTCTTATGCTACGATATAAAACAAATTAACGCTTTCACGGTGATTTTTTATCAAGGAGAGATGTTTTTATGTTTTGTCCACCGTTTTTCGTAAGCGACAACAAGCTGTTGAACGACGCTTTTCGCATTGCCGTCGGCGACGTGGCGGGGAATATAATTCCGTACGGCGGCGGCGTTCTGAAAGAAGAAAAACCTTGCCTTATGGCGGGACTCGACTACGAACAGCCCTGGACGCGCGACACCGCGATCAACATTTTTTACGCTCTCGCGATGATGGACGGCGAAGTTTGCAAAAATACTCTCCTGTCCGTTCTCGAAGAAAAAAACGGCAAAACGCTCGTCGCGGGCTCTTACGGTCAGACCTGGGACAACGTGATCTGGACGCTCGGCGCATACGAATACTTAAAATTCAACGACGATAAAGAGTTTCTGAAATTCGCGTTCGAAGTATCCGTAAACACCCTGAAAGAATACGAAAAAAATTCTTTGTCGGAAAAGACGGGTCTTTTTTCGGGGCAAGCCGTCTACGCGGACGGGATCGCATCCTACCCCGACAACATAGTCGAAAAAATAGAAAAAAATCAGCCGATCTATGCGCTTTCGACCAATTGCGTTTACTTCCGTGTTTACGAGATCTGCGCCGAAATGGCGGAAAAACTCGGTCTGCCGCACAGAGAATACGCGGAAAAAGCCGAGAGATCGAAG
>DBEXQE010000398.1:0-4537 GCA_048167245.1 Christensenellales bacterium
GGTAGTAAACAACGAACAGCTCGCGCACAGCATAAGCATGGAAATCGTCGGCCAAACGAACGGAACGGCTATTTTGAAAATTTCTCTGAAAAAGCCCACGCCGTCGATTTTAGCCGCATCGAATACGTCTTGCGGAATACGCATGTACGCTCCCGTAAGTATGATGTTCGCTCCCGTCATATTGAAAATAAGCGTCTGCCATTTCATAGTCGTAAACGCAGTTCCCGCCGAGCCGAGCAAACCGTTTCTAAGCGTCATAACGTCGAATTTTATACCCATCGCTTTGCCCAAAGCAATCAGCGCGCCGTCATATGAGTAAAGGCTCTTCATGATCGACGAAAATACGACCGTTCCGACTATCCCGGGCAACATAAAGCATGTACGGAAAATTTTATGACCGGCTATCTTTTTGTTAAGAATATACGACAAAACTATATTCAACCCGAAACACAAAACGTTTTGGATCAAAAACAGTTGGATACTGCGCCACGTCATTTGCAACAAATTGAATCCCCAACGATCGGCTCCGCCTATTGCCGCAAAAACGTCCTTAAAAGATTGCATAGACCAATTGCCGTAGCTATCCTGAAACGACATGGCGATCATAGAACTGTTTACGTATCCCCAAAACAAAGCAAATTGCAATACGGGAAACGCCAACATAAGGTATATAAACAGGAAATTTTTCTTTTCCATGCGCGTATACCGTCCGCGACGCAATATGGACTTGGCTATACTTTTATCTTTCATTTGCAAACCCTTTATGATAAGCGAGTTACTTTGCCCACTTGCTCCAATTTTCCTTTGCATGGTTCACGATAAGCGTCGCACGCTCACGCGCCGCATCGGCGTAAACGGTTTTTGCACTCACGACTTCCCCGTAATCGTTGTAAATCGTCTTTTGGTCGTTGACGATTTCGTTTTGAATATACGTTCCCGTCTGCGGGAAAATTTCCGAAAGTCCTATTTCCGCACGGTAACCGCGCGCCTGAGCATTAAGCACGGTTTTATAAACATTGTTGGCAACCTTGTCCGCCTCGCGAAGAAATACGTACTCGCTGTCGGAATACACCGACCCCGTAAAAGGATTGGACGCATATGTTTTTTGCGCGATAAGTTTAGCTCCGTCGTCGCTTGCGCACATACGGAGAAACAATTCGCATATTTCCTTTTTATCCGACTTTGCGGATATAAGCGCCGTATGCTGTCCCGTGCGGTTATACGTATATCCGCGCGCCTCGCATACGCGCGCAACGTCGTTCTCGTTTAACGTAACCGCCAAACTGCCGCCGCTTACTGCCGCGATAATTTCGGCAACGCTCTTATTTTCGTCTGCAAGACGTACGATTTCGCTCAGAACGTCGTCGGCTTTTTCGTCGGTCAATCCGTAAGTCGACTGCGGTCCGAACAGAAGCGTTCCGAGTTCCGATATAACGGGCGTATTCATGAACGAAATATCTTTTAATTCTTGCGTAAAGCTCAGCGCTTCCTCGTGAAAAAAATAATCTCCCGCCGACATAAATACGGCGCTTCCGCGCATGATCTGCGCCTGTGCGGTAGATAAGTCCTGCGTCATGCTTCCGAATGCCGCCGCCTGATAGTCAAATGCTTCGTAAAGAGCGCGCAACATAACTTCGACCGCCTTATCTTCGAAAACCGTGTATCCGTCCGTTTTCATTTGCGTGCCGTCGGAATTATTCATCGTCCAAAACTTCTCGTAATAATCTTTGCCGCCGTATTGAGCAAGCCACAAATTCGTCATGTGTGCAGGGTAATTGTTGGCGCCCGATATGTAAGTGAACGGATAAACGCCCGTATCAGCCGCTTTTTTCATAATGGCGGCATAACACTCGAACAACTCATCCGTCGTACGAGGCGTGTCCATACCGTATTCCGACAATACTTTTTTATTGAACACCATACCGCCCATCCCTTCTACGTACGGCAGTCCGTAATATTTTCCGTCGCTTGCCGTAATATCGAAAGAACTCGTCGGATTCAATTTATCCTTTATGAGAGTATCTTCTTCGGACCCGTCGAATTTTATCGGCTTTTTGTTATACACGCTTTCGGTTATATCCGTAAGACAAAGTCCGTATTCGCCGCTCACTCCCTGTTCTATTCCGACTTCGTTGGCAAAATACATATCCACCTTACTGTCGGCGTAAATTTCTTGCAAAACGGCTACGCCTTTTATCGCACGTTGCGGAGTCAAAATATTGACTTTATACCCATTATCGGCGTATAACGTTTCGAATTTCTCTTTCAACGCATAGATATATTCGGAGTTATATCCGCCCTTATACACTTTAACGTTGATCGTATTCGGATCCGCAACTATCGTATCGCCCGTTTTTCCGCACCCCGCGAAAGTAAACGCGAAACAAAACAGTAACGCCGCAATAATCAATCTTTTTAACTTCTTCATTTTAACCTCCCTTGATCGGTTTGTTATATTCTAATTTTACTATATAAATTAAAGAATTTCAATACCTTAGAATTATCGAATGTTGAAATTTTTTAACAAATTTCAAATTTTATATCAACACTTTTGAATTATTAACGGTAAATATATGTTCCCAATAATTAAATCTGAAAGCACGGTCGCGTTTTACGCGCAAATCAAACGGCAAAACTTCGCGGTCGAGTTCCGACAACTCGGTTAGCTTTCCGTCGCAGTAGTCGCGTACGGTTACGGCGCAAGAACGCAAACGCCTTATAAGCCCGCCTATTCTTATATCTTGCACTTCGAATCCTTGCGGCTTGTTTTCCCCGAACCATTGTTCTCGCAAAGCCGAATAAAACAGTTCCGTACGCGCGATTATCTCGTCTGTTTCCGACGCAAGAGCTTCCAACCGCTCTTTATCGCCTCTCTTATACGCCTCGGAAAGCCGTATTCCGAAATCAAATTTCAAGATAAGCGCTTCGGAAAACAAGCGTAACGTTTTTGCGATATAGGCAAATTTACCCATATTTTTTTCAGCCTTACTCAGTTTTTCGACGGCATTTACAAAATACCGCTTATATTTCGAATCCGCATAATAATCGAATATCCCGCTCATAGGGTCATTGTAGAAAAAAACTTTGCTCGCATTGCCGTCCATGGTTACGAAAGCATCGTCGCAATATTCGTTCGGAGCATCGAGCGAAAGAAAATATTCCGCATCGCAATCCGTTACGGTTGTAAAACGCCGTTTCCAATCGTTCTCGTTCCCGACTGCCGCTTCTGCATAATATACGACGGCAGGCAATACGGAGAACAACGAAGCCTCCGCCCCGTTATCCGCCCATGCCGCAAGCATAACGTTCTTGACCACGCTATCTCGACATACGGAAAGCGCGGCTTTTGCGGTAGCAATAGAATGTTTGTTATTTGGCGCAAATCCGGTCCACTTCCATGCTCCGCCCGCAAAACACAATTCATTTGTAAATGCGCGATGCGCTTTTATATATTTCTCGTAATATGCACCGTCTTTTTTGTAATAGTCCCAAAATATAAGGCGCACGTTTTTATTCAACTTTTCAGTATATATTTCGTCTGCCGCATCTCTCGTATAATGATCGAACATCATATCGCTGAAAATCGAACAACGAAACCCGTAACGAGCACCTATCTCGACAACCTTATCAAGGTGTCTAAGCATAATTTCCTTTCTGTCGCAATAGCCGAATTTATCGAGATAGCGACCTCGCCCAAGCATAGACGCTTCGTCCATACCGATAATAATATTACGCGAACGTAAGTTTTCCGCCATAGTCGCAAACATTTTGTCGATAAGCGCATATGCGTCTGCATTATCCGCCATAAGTATGTCTTTGCAATCCTTAATAGGCGTATATGCTTGCCAACGCAATATTCCGTTCAAATGCGCAAGCGTCTGAATACACGGCGCAAGCTCTATGCCGAACAGAGCAGAATAATCGTCGAGTTCTCGCAATTCTTGTTTCGTATACCGCCCGCGCAAATAACCGAAATAGGGTTCTCCTTCTATTTCGTATGTGTCTTCGGTGTATAAATACAGCGTATCGTATCCGCAAACGGCAAGCAAGCGAATAAGACTCTTTACTGTTTCTATGCTCAACACGGCATTTCGTGAGCAATCCGCCAAAAATGCAAGCTCGGTAAAACAGCGCTTTTCGCGGTATGAATAAGCTCCTATGTCTTTTTCGCTTAATAATATTAGCGCTCGGTAAAATTCGCTCTTTTTATTATACTCTATTTCGATTTTTCCGTCGGTTTTTCTTATTTGCAATCCGTTGCCGCGTTTCGCGATAACGCATGATCCGTCTGAGGATACCGAAATACGGAAATCACGACACAGTTCTCCGATACCGATTTTCAATTGTTCGTCAAGCCGCGAAATATCCAATTTCAGCATATACTTTTCCTCCCATAACATATATAGTATAACGCTTTTTACATTGCTTGTACATACCGAAAAAAGAATTTTTGCCGATTTTTTATAACTAATATAAATTTTTTCCGCATAAAACTTGACTTAATTTCAAATCACGCTATAATTAAGGTATGGATACG
>DBEXQE010000399.1:0-5865 GCA_048167245.1 Christensenellales bacterium
GCCCCCGTTGTTCAACGGGGGTTTTTCTTATATAAAGGCGGGGTTCACTCTCTCACTTTCAACAGCAGCGAATTCAGATACTCGTACGACGAGCGCAACTCGCCTTCTTCCTTATAATCTTTCGCGTACGCTTCCAAAAGCATTGTTACGTTTATGCCGCGCTTGTACAGTTCCGAAAAGAACTTCTCGAAATTCACCCTGCCTTGCCCCGGCAAGCACGTAAGCCCGCTTTTGACCACGTCGCACAAATGGATCGTCGCGATCCGATCGTCCATCGCGTCCAAAAACTTTATCGGATCTACGCCCGCCTGCATAGCCTGTTTTACGTCGAGCGTCGTGTACAGGTGCGGACAGCGCGGCAGTATCTCGCGGAAATAATCGGGAGTCGCGCCGTACGCCCAGTGAACGTTCTCGTATGCGATCTTTATCCCGTAGCTCTGCGCGATCTCGGTCAGCTGATTTATTCTGTCGCAAATGCGCACGTAGTCGTGATTGTAGACGAATTTTTTCAGCTTGATCGGTCCGTGGAACGTGTAATATTTCGCTCCGAGCATAAAGCCCGCGTAGCAGACCTTGCGAAAGATTATCTCCGCGTCCGAGCGCGCCCGCAGATTGGTGCTGAACAGCTCGGGTTCGAATTGCGTCCCGTGCGCGTGTACGGAATGTACGTTAATATTGCCTTTCCGCTGTACGAGAGCGTCTATGTACGCTTTTTCATACTCCGAAAAGGTGCTTAAAAATATCTCCGTCGTGTCTACGCGCATGTTCCGCAAGTGATCGAACGCAAGTTCCGTCGACACCCGCCCGAAAAACGATGCGGTTGAAATTCCAAGTCTCATAAGTTATCCTATTATATAGTCGGGGTTTTTCTTCACCGACTCTATTTCTTTAAGTTTTTCTTCGTATCCCTTGCGGTTGAACATTGCGAAAGTCGCCTTTTTGCCTTCTTCCACGCCCGGCTGGTTGAACGTGTCTATGCCCATGAGCGCGCCCGCAAACGCCGTTTCGTACATGAAATAAGCGAGCAGTTCGCCCACCGTGTACGCGTTCACCGTCGGCAGAGTTACGGTGAAGTTCGAGCGTTTCGCCTTGTAAAGCGCGTAGCGCGTCGCTCGCCTTTCGAATGTGATGAGTTCGTTCATCGTGCGACCTTTAAGGAAATCGCACGCGTCGATCGTCTTGTCGTCCGTTATGACCTGCTTTGTCTTGTAGTCGCCGACCGCAAGGAACGTTACGACTTTATCGTACGGACCTTCGGTGTAAAGCTGGACCTGGCTGTGCTGATCTGTAACGCCGAGCGACTTAGCGGGAGTCTGCCCCACGTTGACCGTTTTGCTCGATTTATCGACGGCTTTGCCAAGCGACTCCGCCCAAAGCTGAGCGTAAAAGTCCGACATATACCGCAGACTGTCCGCATACGGCATCATAACGCTTATGTTCTTGCCCTGCTCCATGGATTTTACCTGCAAATACGCAGTCATGAGCGCGGGATTCTTTTTTATATCCGCGACAGCCGACGCTTTCGACATATCCGCCGCGCCCGCGAGCAATTGCCTGATATCAACGCCGACAGCCGCAAGCGGAACGAGTCCGACGGGCGAAAGCACCGAAAATCTTCCGCCTACTCCCTTGCCCACACCGTAGATCTTGAAACCTTCCTTTACGGCTACGTCGTAAAGCGTCCCCTTGCCTATCGTCGTGGTAACTATTATTCTCTTTTTCGCTTCCTTTTCGCCTACCGCTTTTTTCAGCGCGGAGTAAAGTATAAGGAACTGGCTGAGCGTTTCGCTCGTTTCGCCGCTCTTGGTTATAACGTTGAAGTACGTGCTTTTAAGGTCTATAATATCCAAAAGCGAAGTCATTCTGTCGGGGTCCACGTTGTCTTCCACGTAGAACTTGGGCGCGTTGCGCTTTGCTCTCGGCAACTCGTTATGCCTAAGGTGCAAAAGCGCCGTTGCGACCGCCGACGGTCCGAGCGCCGAGCCGCCGATACCGAGCACGACGAAACTTTCCGCGCTCTTGCGGATATTTTCGCAGTACGAAACTATCTCGTCGATTTCCTTTTCGTCCGTAAAAGGAAGTTCCGTCCACTCCTGCCAGCCCTTGCCGCGGTTGTTCATCACTTCCGCATAAGCCGCTTTGATAAGCTCCGCGTCCTTGCTTACGCTTGCCATGTCGATCCCGTGAGCGCCTATCGCTTCGGTAGTCATATTGTTGTAGTCGAATTTCAGATCCATATGCGTTTGTTGTTTTCTCCTAAAAGATGGTTAGTATTATATAATAGTTAGTAATTTAGTAATAATTTAGTAATATATAAGGCGGCGGAGACGGGTTTCTTCACACGCCCAAGGCAGGATAGACAGGTGCGGAGAGCGACAACAGGCGGCGCGGCAACGAGTGCGCGTATTTCAGCATACGCAATCGAGTTGACGCGTTGCACGTAGTCGCTTTACGTGCCTGTATAGACTGCCGACTATACCAAGGCTTCGATCAACCCGTAATCCCCGTCGTTCCGCTTATACAGAACGTTGACGTTCTTCGTGGCTTTGTTCTCGAATACGTAAAAGCTGTGTCCGACAAGTTCCAATTCGTCGATAGCGTCTTCTATCGTCATGGGCGTAAGTTCGTAAGACTTCGAGCGCACGAGCGAAGATTTCTTTTCTTCCGCGGGCGGCGCGTAGTTCATGTCGAGTTCTTTTATGCGGAACTTCTTGCTCTTGCTCATCAGCTTCGTGCGGTGCTTTATTATCTGCTTTTCGAGCTTCGGCAAAGCTACGTCTATATTGTTGTACATATTGTCGCTCGATACTTCCGAACGCATTACAACTCCGTCCAGTATAATGGTAAGCTCCAACGTAAAAACGTCGTTAGCTTCTTTTAGCAATACCTTGACTTTCGTGTCGTCTTCGAAAAATTTGTCAAGCCTGTCTACTTTTTTGGTAATTACGTCTTTGAGTTTTTCGCTCGCGTTGTAATTCTTGCCTATGAATTCGATCCTCATTGAAAATAACCTCCTTAGGGCAATTTATTTTTCGATATTATGATTATACCACATTTCACGCCGTATGTAAATACTTTTTCCCAATTTTTTTCAGCTTAAAAAATCGGCGCGGAAAAAGAAAATCGGCTTCGGATATTTCACCGAAACCGATCTATTTACCGCTAAGGACACATCAACGCTTTGCTTTTACGCTTACCTGCCCGTTCTTTACGTCCACGACCACCGTGTCGCCGTTTTTGACAGCGCCCGAAAGCAGGCTCTCGGCAACGTTGTCTTCTATCGTCTGCTCGATCACTCTGCGCAAAGGACGCGCGCCGTACTCTCTGTCGTAACCGCGCTCGATAATGTAATCCATCGCGCCTTGCGTGAGTTCGAGCGTTACGTTCTTTTCTTTAAGCGACTTTTCGGCTTTTTTGAGCATGAGAACGGCGATCTTTTCGATATCTTCGCGCGTCAAATGCTTGAATATCGTTATAACGTCTATTCTGTTTAAGAATTCGGGCTTGAAACTGCGCTTCAACGCGTCCGTGAGAACCTGTTCCGTCTTTTCTTCTTCGCGCTTTTTCTCGTCCGTGTTCGTCGCAAAGCCCAGACTTCTGCCCGTGTCTTTCAGCTCCGTAACGCCAACGTTGCTCGTCATTATGATGATAGTGTTCTTGAAACTTACCGTCCTGCCCTGCGAGTCGGTCAACCTACCTTCGTCGAGTATCTGCAACAGTGCGTTGTAAACGTCGGGGTGCGCCTTTTCTATCTCGTCGAACAGTACGACCGAATACGGCTTTCTGCGCACCTGTTCTGTCAGCTGTCCGCCTTCGTCGAAGCCCACGTATCCCGGAGGAGCGCCTATCAGCTTGCTGACCGAGTGCGACTCCATATATTCGGACATATCGAGCCTTATTATCGCGTTTTCGTCGTCGAACATGGCTTCGCTGAGCGCTTTCGTAAGCTCGGTTTTGCCCACGCCCGTAGGTCCGAGAAAAAGGAAAGTGCCGATAGGACGCGACGGGTCTTTGAGTCCCGCTCTCGCGCGGCGGATAGCTTTGGATACGCTCTTTACGGCGTCGTCCTGACCTATGACGCGCTCGTGCAGGATCTGTTCGAGATTTACGAGCCGTTGCATCTCCGTTTCCGTAAGTTTCGTTACGGGGATCTTAGTCCACTTGGCGACTATTTCGGCGATCTGCTCGGGTCCGATCACGTCCGTCGCGCGCTCGGAATTCTTCGTCCAATCGAGCTTCAATTGCTCGATCTTCTTCTCAATCTCCTTGCCCCTGTCGCGCAGTTCGCCCGCCTTTTTATAGTCCTCGTGCTTGATAACTTCGTGCTTCTGCTGTTCTATCTTTTTGAGTTCTTCTTCGAGTTCCTTTACGTTCGGCGGAGTTATGTTGCTGTTGACTTTCGCGCGGCTCATCGCTTCGTCGATAAGGTCGATAGCCTTGTCGGGCAGGAACCTGTCCATAATGTATCTGTCCGAAAGTTTTACGGCGGCTTCGAGCGCTTCGTCGGTTATTTTGACCTTGTGGAAAGATTCGTAGTTTTCTTTCAAGCCCTGCAATATCTCTATGGCTTCGTCTACCGACGGCGGATCGACCGTTACGGGCTGAAAACGTCTTTCCAACGCCTTGTCTTTCTCTATGAATTTGCGGTACTCGTCGGTCGTGGTCGCGCCTATCGTCTGCAACTCGCCGCGCGCCAAGTACGGCTTCAAAATATCCGCGGGCGTAACTTCGCCTTCTTTACTGCCCGCCTGCGCAAGCGTGTGAAGTTCGTCTATAAATATAATGATGTTGCCTTGCTTCATTATAAGGTCTATCGCGTTTTTCAGCTTTTCTTCGAGCGCGCCGCGGTACTTTGTTCCCGCAACGAGCGACCCTATATCCATCGCGAACACGATCTTATCTTTCAGAAGTTCGGGAACGTTGCCTTCGACGATAGCTTTCGCAAGCCCTTCGACGACGGCGCTCTTGCCTACGCCCGGTTCGCCGATAAGTACGGGATTATTCTTCGTCTTGCGGCAAAGTATCTGTATGATGCGCTCTATCTCTTCCGTTCTGCCTATAATGGGGTCGATCTTATGCTCTGCGGCTTTCTTCGTGAGATCCACGCCGAGTTCGTTGAGCTGAGCCGGCAACGCACTGCCGCGGGACGAGTTGTCCGAATATTCGGGCGCGCCGCCTTCTATTACGGAACTTAATTTCTTCATTATCTGCGCCACGTCGGCTTTGTAGTTGTTGGCGAGAATATAGTAAGCTATGCTCGAACTGTCCTGCAACATGCAGTACAGCATATGTTCCGTGCCTACGAAACGCTCGCCCGTCTGCATTCTGAGCTTGTTCGCGAGAAAAAACATCTGTTTTACTCTCGGCGTAAACTCCGCGCCGCCTATTATGGCGGTGTGATCGCTTTGCGCGAAGATCTGTTCAAGATCTTCCGCCGTAACTCCCGCTTCGCGAAGCACTGTGCTTGCAAAGCTGTCTTCCGCGGACACGAGCCCGTATAATATATGTTCCGTTCCTATTTCGGGATTGGAATATTCGATCGCGGCTTTCTGCGCGAATTCTATTGCTTTATTAAGATTTTCGGATATCGGAAATTGCATGATATTTTACCTCCAAAGTATTATTTTTTTGCTATCGACGAAAGTATTTTACCGACGTATTTCGCTCTGAACGCGTCGCGTTCGTCGCCGCTCAGATCTCTGTTCGACAGGCTCGCAATGTTTGCGGGTTGAGCGTTTGTTATGAGCTTAACGAATTGTTCCCTGTCGGAGAGCTTTATATAGCCGTAGTACGCGCCCAGATTTACGAGCGCTATAAGTTGCATAAACTCTTTACTGTCTATCTTGTACGCGTTAGTAAGTATGC
>DBEXQE010000400.1:0-3258 GCA_048167245.1 Christensenellales bacterium
GAAAACGACATAACCGTGAACCTTACGGCGACGTATTCGTTTAACGAGCTTACCGCCGAGTTTGTAGTGAAAAACCCCCTTCAAAACTTTGCGGAAGGGGTGAGCTTCGAAACAAACCCCGACGGCAGCAGAACGCATACGGCAAAAGGGAAAACCTGGACCTTTGGCTCGACCGACGAAACGGCGTTTTATTCGCTCCCCAAGCTCAATGATTACTTCGACAACGAAAGCAAAACGTATTACTCGTTCTACGGCTGGAAAAATTCGTTCGGCGACGAATATCCTTACGGGATACGCATAGCGTTTGTCAAAAACGAGGTTTATACGCCGATATTCTCGGAAAAAACCGTGCTGCCGACGATTGCGTTCGTCAGCGTCGGGGATTACGGCTACGAATATTATTATAAGATAATAGAGGGCGATTATTTCGGTAAAACGCTTGCGGACGTTATAAAAGACAAAAAAATCACGCCCCCCGAGAGAGGCGACGTAAACGGTGTTTACGAGTATGAATTCGAGGATTGGGGAGTAGATGAAAGTTCTTACGTTATCGGCACGGAAAAAGACGCGGCGGGCAACGTGAAAACTTACATACTTTTCAAAGCGAGGTTTAACGAAAAATATAAACGGCACACTGTGACTTTCGACGCTTTGGACGGACATTTTGCCGGCGGCGAAAAAACGCTTAAAAAAGTCGAAACTTACGGCAAGGATATATCGGACGTCACTGCCGAGGATTATTCGAACGAAAAAGGAAAGTTTTCTTTCATTTGCTGGACGACGATCCCGTATTCGCTTAGTCACGCCGTAGCCAAAGAAGATTTGAAAGTCGGCGGCGAGGACGTAACTTATTACGCGTACTATTCGCTTTCTCCCGCCACGATAACGCTTACTTTCAAAGGAAAAGTTCAGACGGAACAATCCGACGGCACGGGCAACGTTTACTTCGGCGGCGACAAGACAAAAACCGAGCTTGAAGTAAGCGATTTGTACGGCAGAGGTTACTATCTGACGGCGAATAGGTTCGATGTGGACAGCAAGTCCAAAACTTTCGTTCCCGACTATCTCAAATGGACGGTAAACGGCGAAGAACTAAGATCCGCGTTCTATAACGACGGGTATATGGCGTATATACCTTTCGACAATAATGCGACGGTAGAAATCGTGTTTAAGCCCGCCACGCCGAAAATCGTCAACATTGCGTTCGTTTCGGACGGAGAATGTTTCGAGCTTGACGGCACGAAGATAGACGGCGTGATTTGTAACGGCTTTATGAGCGGTTTCAGGCACGTTGCGAATTATTATGAGGCTTACGGCTCGACAATGACCGCGCCGAACGTTGATTATTACAGCGCAAACTACTATCGCTTCGACCGCTGGGAAACCAAGCCGACGGACGGAAGCGCACCCGTTTCGGTCAAGGCGGGCGAGAAAATAACCTTTACCGAGGACACCGTTTTCTACGGCGTTTACGTTCACGACACGACGGTAAAAGTTCATCTCACGTTCCGCGCAGAATCATATAGAGAGGACGACGGCGGCGACCTTGTGGGGTTGAAGATATTCGACGACGGCAGCGTTGAAATCTCCGATTACGGAATTGCGGGCGAAAAGATTGCTTTCGACAAAGTCCCCGCCTGCAAGGGTATGAAGTTTGTCGGGTGGACTACGGACGGCAAAGACCTCATAACGCGGGAACAACTCGCCGAGACGGTTTATTCGGTAAAAACGACATATTATGCGGTTTACGAACCCGATGCCGACGTTTTTGAAATAAAACTCGTCGCGGGCGACGGAAAATTCGCCGACGGAAACGCCGAAAAATCGATTGTAAACGTTCCGTTCGGAAGATTAACAAAAGAACTCGAAAATCCGACTCCGAACGCGCAGGGGCTTGTTTTCAGCCACTATGAAACGGAAAACGGCTACCCCGTTACGGCAATAGAAAAGGCGACCACTCTTTACGCGGCATACGCAAAACCCGTTTCCACCTTCGAGGAACTGCAGAACGTGAACCTTGCGCCGTATGAGAACTACGTTCTGACGAACGACATAGTCGAGGGAGGCTCGATCTTCGACTACGACAATCTCGCGGACTGGACCGCGCTCGGAGCTTCCTCCCAAAGCGGATTCTCGGGCGTATTCAACGGAAACGGATATAAAATACGCATTGCCGCGAAAGGCGGAACAAAACGCAACTTCGGAATTTTCTCCAAAGTGAGCGGAACGATTTATAACCTTTCCTTAATGGGGTCTTTCTCGATAAGCGGCTCGACAGACGCGACCACGCTTGGCGCGTTCGTCGGAGAACTGACGGCAAGCGGAAAGATAATCGATTGCCACAGCATGGCTGAAATTTCCGTTGACGTAAGCCCGACCGACAAACTATCCGTTTCGGGCGCGATAGGTACGAATAACGGACTTATAGACGGACTTATCGCATCCGCCGGCGGACAGATAAACATCGACGGAAGCAATGAATTCGCCGTGGGCGTGACCGTCGGAACGAACAACGGCAGAATGAAAAACGTCAATCAGAGCGGCAGAAGCGATTTCAGCGCGGTGAGCGTTTCTCTCGCGAGAAGTCTTAACTGTTATATAGGCTCGTTCGTCGGTTACAACTCGGGCGAAATCAAAAACTGCTTTGCCGAAAGACCTGTTTCCATACTGCTTTCGCAAGGCGACAACGTGTATCTAAAAGAATCCGTTCGCCTCGGCGGGTTCGTCGGTAAAAACGACGGAACTATCGAAAACTCAACCACGCTTTGCAAAGCCCTCGAATACAGCGTGAACAATATTACGCTGTTTAAGGAAAAGGGATTGTATCTTAGTTATATCCCGTATGCGGAAACGCCGCGTTATATCGTTTACGCCGTGGGTAAAGACAATCAAGGAATAACGTACACCACAAAATGCGTGATATATCTTGACGAGAATGCCGAAAAGCAAGGCTCGGACGAATATGAAGAATATACGCTTTCGGAGTTTGCCGCGAAGTATCCCGCCGAAGCAAAAAAGATCGATTCGCTCCGTAACTCCGTTGCGTTCGACAGCTTTGTTCCCGCCGGCAGCGGTAAGAAGGTCAACTGCACCGTGATAGAGAGCATAGGAACGGGCAATATCACGGAACTTGTTTCGAGTTGCGCCTTCGACGAATTAAAGTGGAATTACCTTTTGAGATTGAACGAAGCGATCTATAACCCGTAATTATCTATGATACGTATATTATTTAAATTCTTTTCCGCTTGCAATAAAAAG
>DBEXQE010000401.1:0-1531 GCA_048167245.1 Christensenellales bacterium
CGCCGAAATGCAGAAGAGCATTTCGGATATAGTGGCTAACCGTATAAAGGATCCGCGCGTCGGCGGAATGATCAGTATCATGAAAGTCGACGTTGCAAAGGATCTGAAAACGGCGAAAGTCTACGTTAGCATTTACGGCGATAAGCAAAGCGTATCGGATACTTTTGCCGCGCTGAAAAACTGCGCGGGCTATATCAAAAAGGAGCTTTCCGCCGATTTCCGCGACTTGCGCGTCGTGCCTACGCTTACGTTTATTCTCGACGACAGCATGGAATACAGCGAAAAAATCGACGCTATTATACAGGAAATAAAGCTGAGCGATGAAAAAAACGATAACGGGAACCGAAATTAAAAGAGCGGCCGAAACGGCAAAGTCCGCGCTGATCGTCGGGCATATGCGTCCCGATGGCGACTGTCTGGGGTCGGGGTTTGCCTTGAAACGGTATTTGGAAAAATTTTCGGTTGCCGTCGATTTCGTTTGCGATTCGGAAAAGCCCGAGCATTATTCTTTTTTCGAAGAATTCGATAAATTGAACGATAAAAAACTCACGTCTTACGACGTCGTTTTCTGCGTCGATTGCGGCGACGAAAAGCGTTTGGGGCGCTATGCGGGCGAACTTAAAAAATGCGTCGGATACAATATCGATCACCACGTAACGAACGTAGGCTACGCCGACTACAATTACGTAGTTCCCGACGCGTCGAGTACGTGCGAGCTTATGTTCGATCTGCTCGCTTCCGTGGACGGGATAGACGATCATATCGCGTTCTGTCTTTACGTCGGCTTATCGACCGATACGGGGCATTTCATGCACAGCAATACGACGGCAAAGGTCATGTATACGGCGGCAAAACTTCTCGAATACAACATAGACGCAAATCATATAGCTTCGCTTTTGTATCGCAACAATACGATAAGCAAAACAATGCTTATAGAGCGCGCGATACGTTCCATGAAGTTTTTCCATAACGACGAGATCTGCGTAATATCCGTAATGCTCAAAGATCTCGAAGAAACGGGTTGCGTTTTGGCTGATACCGAAGGGCTTACCGATTACGGCATGAATATAGGGAAAGTTTCGGTAGTCGCTTGCATAACGGAGCAGAACAGACCGCAATTCAAGGTAAGTTTCCGTTCGAAAAGTTCGGACGTTTCGGCGGCGGCGGCTGTTTTCGGCGGCGGCGGGCATAAGAAAGCCGCGGGATGTATAGTCAGCGGGCATTACGAAGACGTTTTGCGCAAGATAGTCAAATCAATAACCGACGGGCTCGATTGATGAAAGGCGTTATAAATTTGTACAAGCCGAAAGGTATATCGTCCGCGGCGGCCGTCGGCAAAGTCAAACACATACTCGGACAAAAAGACGTGGGGCATATGGGTACGCTCGATCCAGACGCCGACGGAGTGTTGCTTATAGGCGTCGGCAAAGCTACGCGCTTATTCGCTTTTTTTCTTAAAAAAGACAAAGAATACAGAGCCGACTTGCCGTTCGGGTACGAACCGGATACGCTCGACGGAAGCGGCGCGGTA
>DBEXQE010000402.1:0-5675 GCA_048167245.1 Christensenellales bacterium
TAAATAGGAGCGATTTCTCCGCTTCGTTCGCTACGCTCACTTCGGTCGAAATGACAAACAGGGATACTACGCTCACTTCGGTCGAAATGACAAACAGGGATACTACGCTCACTTCGGTCGAAATGACAAACAGGGATACTACGCTCACTTCGTGGCTTTCGCGTCTGCGACGCGATAGCTTACGAACAGTGTCGGGGTGCAATACGGCGCGCGCCGTCAAAAGAACAAATCACATCTCTCCATACACCGTGCTTAATTCCGTATCGAACATAGAGATCTGACGACCGCCGCCCGAGAGCAGGAGCGAATTTTTTGGGTCGGTAAGGCGCAGTCGGATAAGGTCGGGCTTGTCGCCTATCCCCATATATTTGCCGTCCGCCGTTATGAAGTAGACGGCGCGGGTCATGTTTATTCTCATCCGCTTCAACGAATCGAAAGTCAGCCTGCCCTGTTTCCGCGCGCGGACTATGCGGTACGCGTTCGTCGTGCCTATGCCGGGGACGCGCAGGAGCATTTCGTAACTTGCGGTATTCACTTCGAGCGGGAATTTGTCTATATTCCGCAAAGCCCAGTCGCATTTCGGGTCCACGTCCGTCGCAAAAAGTCCCGACGGCGGCAAAAGTTCTTCGGCGTCGAAACCGTAAAACCTTAAAAGCCAGTCAGCCTGATAAAGTCTGTTTTCGCGCCTGAGATCCGGCGGAACCGACGGCAACAGACTCGACTCGTTGACGGGCGTGTACGCCGAATAGTAAACGCGCTTTAAGCCGTAGTTTCTGTACAGAGCCTGAGTCAAACGAATTATCTGTCCGTCCGTGTCGTCCGACGCGCCTATTATCATCTGCGTCGTCTGACCCGCGGGCAGAACTTCGGCGCGGTACTTTCCCTTTTCGTTCTGTTCACGCTCGTACAGATCCGCAAGGCGGCGCATGGGCGAAACTATCATTTCCTTTTTCTTCTGCGGAGCGAGAAGTTTAAGGCTGTGTTCGCTCGGCAGTTCTATATTCACGCTCATGCGGTCTGCGTAGCGCGCCGCAAGGTCTATAAGGTGCGTCGACGCGCCGGGTATGGCTTTTACGTGAACGTATCCGCGGAACTTGTATTTCCCGCGAAGCAGTATCAGCGTTTCTATTATTCTCTGCATAGTGGCGTCGGGACTTTTCTCGACCGCGCTCGACAGAAACAGCCCTTCTATATAATTGCGGCGGTAAAAGCCTTCGACTATATCGCAGATCTCGGTCGGAGAAAGCGACGCGCGCGGAACGTCGTTACTGCGCCTGTTCACGCAGTAAACGCAGTCGAATTCGCACTTGTTCGTCATAAGCAGTTTCAGAAGCGATATGCAACGCCCGTCGCGCGTGAAAGAGTGGCATATCCCCGCCACGGCGCAATTGCCCAAACTCCCGTTCACCGAGCCGCGGGCACTGCCCGACGACGAACAGGAAACGTCGTACTTCGCTCCTTCGACGAGTATGCGCATTTTTTCTTCGACTGATCGCGATAATGTCGGTACCATACTTTTAGTATAGCATATTATTATTGACAGCATTGCGTCAATAATTAAAAATATTTTTATATTCCGATATACCACCTATCAGAACACTTTTATACCGCGCGCATATATTATAAATATCGCTACATAAAAGGAAATCCGAAATGTCGTTTACGAACAGAGAGCTTTTGGCGCGCATAATCCAATGCGAAGCGGGCGGCGAAGGCGAAAACGGAATGAAAGCCGTCGCGAGCGTCGTCATGAACCGCGTGAACACGTCGAGCGGCGAATACCGGCGCGTCGGGCAGGGAAACCTGCGCAATATCATATTTCAGACGGGGCAATTCGACTGCGCCACGGATACGCTCCGCGGCAGACCGAATATGCAGAATATTTACAATATGTCGCCCGAACCGATCCACTTCGAAATAGCCGACTGGGCTTTGGGCGGCGGGATCTTGGGCGCGGTAGGAACGTGCCTGTGGTATTTCAATCCGTACGGCGAATGTCGGCAAAATTTTCCGGGCGCAAGCGGAACTTTCCACACGCGCGTCAATCTGCATTGCTTTTACCGCCCGACCGCCGCTTACGACAACACGTAATTTTTTATATAAGGAGCAATAAACCATGCTATTTTCAAACTTCACCTACAAAACCGACGACGAAAAACAGCCTGCCGCCGTGGAAAAGGAGCAAGCGAGCGAAACGGTCGAAACCGCGGCGCAGGATCCCGTCGGGGACGGCGCGGGAATGCCTATGCCCGAAACGCTCGAAAGCACGCTGTTCATTCCCGGATATCTGAACACGCAGATAGGAAAATACATGCGCATAGAGTTTCTGATAGGAAACTCCCTGACGGACCGCAACGGAAAACTCGTAAAAGTCGGCGCAAGCTACGTTATACTGCAAGCGCAGAACGGCGACCTTATCGTCTGCGACCTGTTCTCGATAAAATTCGTAACGATCATCGAAAGCCCGACGGTCATATAACCGCGGTTACGATCCCCGCGGCGGCGGACCGACGAATTTTTCGGCTATATTAAAAACGACAAAAGGTCGGCACTCGACGCACCGACCTTTTGTCGTTACATAGTATTTTATTCTTATTCGGTTTCCGATTTTATGCCGAGCAACTGTATGCGTTTTTGTTCAAACTCGTCTTTCGTAATAATACCTTCTTCCATAAGTTTTTTCCATTCTTTGACGCGAATAATTCTTATATCTTCGTTGGGGCTCGTAGCGTTAGGGTCGTTTTTATTGATAAGATAATCGACAAGTAAAAATACATATCTCAACAGGAAGAATACGACTGCCGCGATCATCAGTACCGCGCCGAGAGAAGCCTTTTGAAAAACAACTCCGAGCGCACAAACAAGTCCCGTAACATAAGCGGCAATAGATATGCCGTTGCCGATCTTTTTTGCCGTGTCGTTTTTGGCAAACATCAAAAACACACCTACTCCGGCACTCGCCAAAATCAATTGACTTGCCATCAAAACAACAATAAATGCCGCGCTACCCGCATCTTTGGAAGAAACGATAGCTGTTACGACCGGCGATGCAACAAACAATATAGACGCTATTATCAGCATTATATTGCTTACCAACTTGAATTTTCTCATTTCAGTCTCCTTTGATCTTTTTAGAATTATCTCTATTATAATGGCACAATGTGCCTTTTGTCAAGCAAAAATTGCACAATGTGCTATTATTTTACTATGATCGAGCTGAAAGACATTCAAATACGCTTACGAGAAGAAATCAAAAACAGCAATTTAACACAAAAAGAAATTGCCGAAAAACTCGGTATGAATCCGTCGACCATAAGCAAATACATAAGGCTCAACAAATACCCGTCTATCGACACTTTCGCAAACCTTTGTGAAATATTGGACGTATCCGCCGACGAAATATTGGGACTGAAAAAATAGATCCGACGGTCATATAACCGCGGTTATTATCACTCCGGCGAGAGAGCCGACTGCGTAGAGCGTAAGAAGGATCAGCAGATTCGTTTTTACGCTCTTGTTTTCTTTGAAAAGCACGGCGAGAGCTATGCCCGCGTTTACGGACAACCCCGCGACCGCCGCTCCGAGCGACAGCCCGCCGACCGCGTACATCTGCGTCAGAACGACCGAACTTGCGCAGTTAGGGATAAGCCCGACGAGCGCGGCAATGAACGGTTGCGCCCAGACGGCTTTGTCCATTGCGGCGAAAAGTCTGTCTTCGCCGACGAATTCCAAAACTCCGCCTATTATCAGGTTCACGACGAATATGAACGCAAACGTAGTGAGCGAGTGAACGAGCGGGTGCAGGACGAACCTGTGCCAATCGAATTTTTTCGATCCGTGCCCGTGCGCTTTTTCATGCTCGTGATCGTGGTCGTGATCGTGCTTATCTTCCGTTTCGCCGCAATCGCCTATTTTATGCCGGTGGCAACCGAGCGGGATATCATCCGCGCCGTCCGCGCTCAGAGTTACGGTTTCGGTTTTCCGCAAGATAAAATTCGCGCCGTAGCCAACGATAAGCGCGAGAAAGAATTTTATCAGAATGAGCGGCACGAGTTTTACAGCCGTTGACGGCGACGCTATAAGTATCGGGATAGCCTCGTCTGAAGTCGCTATATAGACTGCGAGAAGCGTTCCGAGCTTTATGTTGCGCTTTGCGTACAGCTTCGTCGCAACGACGGAAAAGCCGCACTGCGGAATAAGCCCCACCGCGCTCCCGAGAAGCGGCGCGCCCTTTCCGCCGAGCAACTTGTTTACTTTGAGTTTCGAGCCCGCGTGATATTCGTAGACTTCGATGAGAACGTGGCACGCGAGCAGGAAAGGCAGTATTTTAAGCGAATCGAGCAGAGCGTGCAACAAAACGTGAGCCAATATATGCAACAATTAAGAATTACTCCTCTTCGGGCGGAATAAGTTTTACCCGAACTTCCGCGACTTTCTTCACCGTTGCTTTCGTAATGGTTATAATAAGGTTTTGGAATTCCAATTTTTCGCCCGCTACGGGGATCTTGCCCATCTGTTCTATCACCCACCCGCCGACGGTAATGGAATCGAATTCTTCCTTTACCTTTACGCCGAGCGCTTCGAACATGGCTTCCAAATTTTCGGCGCCGCTCACGAGATACGAATCGTCGTCTACGCGTTTAAGCAGTACTTCGACTTCGTCGTGTTCGTCCCATACTTCGCCGATAAGCTCTTCTATGATGTCTTCCATCGTTACTATGCCGCTCGTGCCGCCGAACTCGTCGACCACGACCGCCATGTGGATCTTCGCTTTCTGCATTATCCTAAGGACGGCGCTTATCTTCATCGTCTTGGACACGCAGACGCTGCTTTGAATTATGTCAGCCAGCTTTTTGCCTTCGTTGTTCTTGTAGTAGTAGAAATCTTTCTCGTGGATTATGCCTATTATGCTGTCTATCGTTTTCGAGTAAACGGGCAGACGCGAATAGCCCGACTCGAAAAACTTCTGCGCGATCTCGTCCGTCGAGTCGTTTTCTTCGACCGCAACGACGTTTACGCGCGGCGTCATGATATCGTAGATATCGAGATCGTCGAATTCGATCGCGGAGCGGATGAGTTCGCTCTCGTGTTCGGAGATCTCGCCGCCGCTCTCGGCGACTTCGACGTACGTTTTGAGTTCGTCTTCGGTTACGCTCGACGACGACGACAGTCTGAACACTTTTCTTAATAGCTTTTTCCAAAGCATGAAAAGCTCGTTCACGGGCGTTAAGATTATATAAAAAACGAACACCGCGCCGTGAAACGACATGCAGAACTTTTCGGGATATTCTTTTACAATGCTCTTAGGCGTGATCTCGCCGAATATGAGCAATGCTACCGTGGACGCTATCGTCGACACCGTAACCGACAGGCTCGCGTTGGAAGTGATTATTTTCGCGAAAAACACGGTCGAAAGCGACGCGATAACGATATTGACGATATTGTTCCCCACAAGGATCGTCGAAAGCAATCTGTCGTAATTATCCGCCATTTTAAGCGCTTTTTCGGCTTTCCTGTCGCCGTCCGCCGCGAGAGTTCTGAGTCGCACTTTGTTAACGGTGGTATAAGCCGTTTCACTTGCCGAGAAAAATGCCGACAATACGATAAGTATTATAAGGGCTATAAGTAAGCCCACCTGACTTGGGTCCATTGCGGTTGTAAAAAAATCCTCTTTA
>DBEXQE010000403.1:0-5342 GCA_048167245.1 Christensenellales bacterium
AAATATCGAATAAACTATGGAATGTTAGCAAATCCGATCTTTTGCGATTTTTTTCGAAAAAAACTAATTGTCATTTCGACCAAGCGACAAAGTCGCGCGCGGAGAAATCTCTGAAAATAATCGATAAAACAGTTATATAAGCGTTCTATCATTATTAAGATATAAATTCGAAGCGATTTCTCGACTGCGCTTCGCTCCGCTCGAAATGACAAGTCATCTACACGCCGAAAGGCGGCGGAGAGTGGTGATTTCACTCTCGGCTCTGAAACGGCGGAGAACAGTGCGTAGGTGGGCAACAGTCGATTTGCCGCCGACGGGAGTTTATTTTGCATAAATGACCAAGGCGGCAAAGCGAACGTAGCCCGCATACGTGCGGTTATACGCCGTTTCAGCCTTGACGCTGTTTATGATTGGGATACTTCGAGCAAATGACCATCACCTTACCGTGGCGCTTGATCACCTTGCATTTATCGCACATGGGTTTGACCGAGGTCCGAACTTTCATTGATTTATCTCCTTTTTCGGTAACTGCGTTACTTATTTCTGTATGTTATACGACCTTTCGTGATATCGTAAGGCGACATTTCTATCTTAACCTTATCGCCTTCGAGAATTTTGATGTAGTGCATTCGGATCTTACCCGAAATGGTACACGTAACAATATGTCCGTTCGAAAGTTGCACCTTGAACATCGCATTTCTGAGACACTCTATAACGGTACCTTCCGCCTCGATATTGTCGTCTTTGGGCATATAAACATAACCTCCTAAATTAAATCTTTCAATACTTTTGCTATTTTCGCGTCGGTGAGCGTTTCGCCTACCGAGAACAAATTGCCTGAAACGGGTTTTAGGTGTTTGAACCGCTTTTTCTTCGGATTTTCGAGCTTTCTTACCTTGCCGTCGCAAACGAGAACGAAATCGGCGTCTATGACCTTTACCGTCAGATAAAGTCTGCCTTTATCGTGTCCCATGCGGCTGACTGCGGCGCTATATAATTGCGGTATTTGTTTCTCCATAAGCCCGATTAAATATTATATCACATTCCGCAGGTTTTGTAAACCGAATTAAAGCGTAAGAATTTGCGGCTCGTCGTTTGTGATCAGAACGGTGTTCTCGTAATGCGCGCTGTCGCTGCCGTCTACCGTTCTGCAAGTCCAACCGTCGCTTTCGAACCTTACTCCGAACGCTCCCGCGTTTATCATGGGTTCGATCGCGAGCGTGTAGCCCGCTTTGAGCAGGACGCCCTGCCCCGGCGCGCCGAAGTTCGGAACGGACGGATCTTCGTGCAATTTTCTGCCTATTCCGTGTCCTACGAGCGCGCGAACGACCGAATAGCCGTTCTTTTCGGCGTAAGCCTGTATCGAGTGGGAAATATCTCCGAGCCGTCTGCCCGCTCTCGCGTTCTTCACGCCTTCGAAGAAACTCTCCCTGGTTTTGTCTATAAGCCTTTGTCTTTCCGGCGATATTTTTCCGACCGCATGCGTTCTCGCCGCGTCGCCGTGAAAACCTTGATACACGGCTCCGAGATCGACCGAAACTATGTCGCCTTCTTGCAGGATTATTTTGTCCGACGGTATACCGTGCACGACGACGTCATTTACGGATATGCACGCCGTAGCGGGATAACCGTGGTAGTGCTTGAAATTAGGATGAGCGCCGTTCTTTATGATGAATTCTTCCGCTTTTCTGTCAAGTTCGGCAGTCGAAACACCGGGCTTTACGAGTTGCTCGATATAAAGATGAACGTCTCTTACTATCCTGCATGCTTCCCGCATTTTAACGAGATCTTTTTCGCTCTTTACGGTTATCATTTCAATTTTGCGCAGATCTGCGCGAACACTTCGGGAATGGACTTCATTCCGTCGACTTTTACGAGCTTGCCGCGGCTTTCGTAATATTCGATAAGCGGTGCGGTCTGCTCTACGTAAACGTACAGACGCGATCTCACGGTTTCTTCTTTGTCGTCGTCGCGCTGGACCACCTTGCCGCCGCACTTCGGGCATTTATCTCCCGAAAACGTCGTAACGTGGTAGCTTTCGCCGCAATCGGCGCAAACGCGTCTGCCCGTCAACCTTTGCATGAGTTTTTGCAGGTCTACTTCGATATCTATTACCGTTCCGACCCGAGTTATTTTATCGAGCGCTTCCGCCTGCGCTATCGTGCGCGGAAAACCGTCGAGCAAGTAACCGTTCTTGCAATCTTCCCGAGTCAGTCTGTCTTTGACTATCTCTACGACTACTTCGTCGGGAACGAGCTGCCCGCGGTCGATATAGCTTTTGGCTTTTACGCCGAGCGGGGTCTGCTCTTTGATATTCTTACGGAATATATCGCCAGTGGAAATGTGCGGTATCGAGTACTTCTCGGCGATCTGCACCGCCTGAGTGCCTTTGCCCGCGCCGGGCGCGCCTAATAAGATCAAGTTCATTATTTAAGGAATCCTTTATACTGCTTCATCATCAACTGACTTTGAAGTTGCTTATCGAATTCGAGAGCGACCGATACGACGATGAGCATACCCGTCGACGAGAACGCGTTTATGAGCGTGCCCTGTCCGCCGAGTACGAACGAGAATATTATCGAAGGAACTATCGCTATGATCGCAAGGAATATCGCGCCGAAAAGCGTAAGCCTTTTCGAAATTCTCGACAGGTAATCGCAGGTCTGCTTGCCGGGACGGATGCCCGGAATAAATCCGCCGTACTGCTGAATGTTTCTCGAAACTTCTTCGGGGTTGAACTGTATCTGAGCGTAGAAGAACGAGAAGAACAGTATCAGAAGTCCGACGATCACGCTGTATATCGGCGTACCTACGCCGAGCCAGGTCATCCACCAAACGTAGAAACTGTTATCGGTGCTCAGAAACAGCGAGAACAGAAGTTGCGGGAACGTGATTATCGCATTTGCGAAGATTATCGGCAATACGCCGCTCGCGTTGACCTTGATCGGAATGTTCGTGTTCTGTCCGCCGTACTGTTTTCTGCCCTTTATCTGCTTTGCGTACTGAATGGGTATGCGACGCTCGGCAAGGTCGATAAACACGATAAACGCGAATATGAGTATGACGAGCAAAATAAAGCCGAGCAACTGGAACAGTTCGGAGTTGTCCTGACTGCCGGGGATCTGCGTGATAAGCGCTATTATAGCCATGCCCGCCGTAGACAGGATACCTACGAAGATAAGGAGCGATATACCGTTGCCTATGCCGACTTCGGTGATCCTTTCGCCGAGCCACATGGTGAACATGGCACCGGCTACGAGAATTATCGCGACCATCATCGCAACTACCCACGTGGGCGTTTTCGCGCCGAACACCGCCGCGTTTATGCTGTTCGTGTTAGCCCAGCTTACGACGATACCCGTCGCCTGAGCTATCGCAAGGAACAACGTAAGTCCGCGCGTTACTTTGTTTATCTTTTTGCGTCCTTCGTCGCCCTGCTTCGACCACTGTTCGAGCTTGGGAATAGCTACCGTCAAAAGCTGGATTATAATCGACGCGTTGATATACGGCGATACTCCGATAGCGAGCAAAGCGCCGTTCGAGAGCGCGCCGCCCGTTATGGACGACAACAAATACAACAGAGTATTCGTCGTCTGACCTTCCGCCGTTCCGCCGTACACTTCGCTGCTTATACCCGGAATGGGCAACCAGCATCCGATCCTGTAAATGAGAAGCAAGCCCAAAGTTATCAGGATCTTTTTGCGGACGTCTTTATTCCTGAAAGCGTTTATCAGTGTCTGAAACATTTACAATACCTCTATATTGCCGCCGCTCTTTTTGATCTTTTCTTCTGCCGACTTAGAGAATTTGTTCGCCTGAACCGTAAGTTTTTTCGTGATTTCGCCGTCGCCGAGAACTTTTACTCCGTACGGCTCTACTTTGGAGAGAATACCCATCTGAACGAGCGTGTCCGCGTTTACGACCGCGCCGTCGTCGAATTTTTCGAGATCTTTAAGGTTTATCACCGAGTAGACCTTTCTCCAATTGTTATCGAAGCCGCGCTTCGGGATACGTCTCATAAGCGGCATCTGACCGCCTTCGAAACCTATGCGAACTCCGCCGCCGCTTCTTGCCCACTGACCTTTATGTCCTTTACCGCTCGTCTTGCCCGTACCGGAACCGATACCGCGACCCAAGCGCTTTTCGCTCGTTCTCGCGCCGACGGCGGGAGTTAAATCGTGCATTTTCATTGTTCGTAAATCCTCACTTTATTAGATCAAAGCTCTTCGACGGTAACAAGATGTTTAACCGCAAAAATCATTCCGCGCATAGCCGCGTTGTCTTTCTTAACAACGCTCTGGCGGATCTTTTTAAGCCCCAAAGCCTCGATCGTCTGCTTCTGATTTTTCAGACAGCCGATAGTGCTTTTTACGAGAGTTATTTTGAGTTTCTTTTCGCTTTCGGTCTTTTTCGTTGCCATAACTCTTCACCTACCCTAAAATTTCTTCCACGGTCTTGCCGCGCAAAGCCGCGACCTGTTCGGGCGAGCGGAGCGAATAAAGTCCGTCGATCGTCGCCTTTACGCAGTTTACGGGATTACGGGAGCCGTAGCTCTTCGTCGTTATGTTCTTTATTCCGGCAAGCTCTACGACCGCGCGGACGCTTCCGCCGGCGATAACTCCGGTACCTTCGGGGGCGGGCATAAGGTATACCTTGCTCGTTCCGAAATTACCGACGATCTCGTGCGGGATAGTGCTTCCCGCAAGCGAAATGTTCGTCATGCTCTTTCTTGCCGATTGCTCAGCCTTTTTGATCGCTTCGGGAACTTCGGCGGCTTTGCCCATTCCGTAACCTACGGAGCCGTTGCCGTCGCCTACTACCACGAGAGCCGAAAAACGCATATTGCGACCGCCCTTAACGACCTTCGTTACGCGGTTTACCGCAACGAGCTTGCTCTTGATGCCGTCGTCGGGCGTTACTCTTTCTTCACGTTCACGTTTAGCCATTTTTAATCATACCCTCCTTAGAACACAAGCCCGGCAAGTCTTGCGGCGTCCGCAAGAGCCTTGACTCGTCCCGTGTAAAGATATCCGCCGCGGTCGAAAACGACGCTTTCGATACCTGCTTTCTTTGCTTTCTTGGCAACGTCTTCGCCTATAACGGCGGCGGCTTCTATCTTGGTCTTGCCCTTAACGTTTATGCCCTTTGCGATCGTGGAACTCGAACAAAGCGTTACGCCCTTTTCGTCGTCGATGATCTGAACGTAGATATGCGACGTGCTGCGGTAAACGCTCATTCTCGGGCGGGAGGCGGTACCCTTAACGCTGTCTTTTATGCGCAAATGTCTTTTGTTGCGCGCTTCGTTTTTATTCTGTTTCTTAATCATAATGCCTCCTACTTAC
>DBEXQE010000404.1:0-3524 GCA_048167245.1 Christensenellales bacterium
CAATATCGGTAATCGAAATATAATCTTCTTTTCCGATAATTTTGTAATTTACGTTCAACCCCTGCACGATTACTTCTTTTGCCATAATGCACCCCGATTGCATTTATAAGTCCATTATACCACGAATCGGAAATATAAGCAATATATTCAGAGATCAAACGTGCAAAAATTGCTATGTCGTATTATGTTTAATACGTTTTTATTCTTTCACGTCGGCTTGGGAAATTCTTTCGATAGCGCTTATGGAAGCGTTATTCGAGATTATCCGCTGTATTTCTTCGTCCGGAACTATCCGAGCTACGCTGATCTCACCCGACGCGCTGAGACCTTCGGGCGTACTGTAATAATTTATCCGCATATAATTGTCCGCGCCGAACAACGCTTTGATCTTTCCCGCCGCGTCGTCTTCGTTTACGAAAAACTTTACGCGGTACGTATAGTAGCGTTTCGTCTGAAAAAAACTGACCTTTATATGCAATACGCATTGCAAAACGATTATCATAACGGTCGCTCCGAGCGCGACTATATACATTCCCGCGCCGACGGACATACCTATCGCCGCCGTCATCCATATTCCCGCCGCCGTCGTAAGTCCGCTGAGTCCGTCGCGCCTGTGCATTATTATGCCCGCGCCCAAAAAGCCTATCCCCGACACTATCTGAGCCGCTACGCGCGCACTATCCGCGACTTTCGAATCGCCGAAGCCGTATTTCGACACTATCATAACAAGGCACGCGCCCGACGCGACTATCGCGTGCGTTCGGATACCCGCGTCTTTATACCGCATTTTGCGCTCGACACCTATCGCAAACCCGAGCATAAGCGCGATAAATATCCGCAATATATACCACAATTCTTCTATTATATTCATAATTTACTTATCCGAGTTAAGATCAAGCATCTATCAACTTTACTTTTTCGGAGCGGATCGCAGAAATTATATCGTCTGCGGTTTCCGCTTTCTTCGACAGTTCTATACCGGTAAGACGTTTTAAGTCGGTCCCGTGAGCGTCCGATCCCGCGGTTTCGGGCAAACCGTAGGACTGTGCGTACCATTTTGCGCGGGCGTTGAATTCGTCGGGCGTTTTGCCGTTGAAAACTTCCACGGCGTCGACCTTATGCGGCAAAAGGCGCACCGTTTCTATCCAAGGAGCTTCGGCAAACGGATGAGCGTGAATAACGAACGCGCCCGCCGCTCGAACTTCGTCCAGAATTTTCGGCAACTGCCACGAAATAAATTCGTTGTCTTTCAGCCAGTCGATACTTAACCCGTAAAACAAAAAATCGTTGCCTTTATACGAATATTCGAGCCCGCGAAAAACCTTGAAGTCCTTGCCGCGCGCATAATCTTCGGCGACGCGAAACCCCGTAAAAAACATATCAACGCGCTCGCGCCAAGGCGTGCCTTGCGGGACGGTCGTACTGCCCGTAAAATGATCTGTTACGAACATACCCGAATAACCTTTCGAGATATAAAAGTCTACGGCTTCTTTCGCCGACATATGCGAACATTTGCTTCCTTCGCTCGTGTGTAAATGCAGTTCGTATTTATAGCTTTTATTCATAAGAAACTCCTTAAACGATAAAGCGGAGCAAATCGTATCGGCTCGCTCCGCTCATCGTATGACCTTTACTTTATTCAGCCTTGCCGGTTAAGCGTAGGGAACGCGTCGTCGGTTATATTCCAAATTTTATTATCGAAATTCTTGTAAAGCGACGCCGTTTTAAGCTCGTCTTCCGTTTTATAACCCGAGTTCGTTATTACTCCGACTACGTTAGCTCTCGTAAACGTTGTTTGCGCAAGAGCTATCGAATAACAATTTTCGATAATTCCGTTTTTGCGCGCGCTCGCCGACGCCGTATTGCCGTTGTTTACGACGAAATAGGTAAGTCCGCTCATTGTATCTCCGGAAATCTTACCGTCCGTAAGACATATAACGTTACGCATAGTTCCGCGGTTAAACGCGACAATGCCCATATTTGCCCATGCATTAGTATATTTTACCTGCGCCGTGGTAACGACAACGTTTTCCACCGTTCCCAAATTATATCCCGCAATCAACCCCACATAGCTGGTCGCAACGATTTTCGTTACCGAAAGCGAGAAATTCTTTACGACGCCGCTTTCGCCTATAAGTCCGAACAATCCGTTGCCGAAATTCGCAAAGGAAAAATGATTCAAGGAAATTTCTCTGCTTACGGTAAACCCTGTTATCGAATAGCCTTTTCCGTCGAAAGTTCCGTTAAACGCGCGTTCCGTTACTCCGATATTTTTATAATTGCGGCTCTCAACCATATTCGTATCACCGGAAGCGGAAACTTCTATCGGCGCTCTGCCGATCGGTTAAAAAATAACGGCACTATCGTTTTGATTGATTTTGAATTGCGACAAATCGATATCTCCGCCCAAGACGTAATAGCCGTTCAAATCGTCGTTTATCGCTTGCAGTTGCGCTCCCGTAGTTATAACGGCAGTAACGGTAAACACGTTTACGGGATAGTACTTGCCGCCGCTTTCCAAAACGAGCGTAACCGCTCTACCCGTAGGCATTGCCGGCATATCCACCTTTTGAACGGTATATTTTCCGTTTGCATTTGCATAGTTTGCCGTTACGGTTTCGCCGCCGTAAGTTTTAAGCGTACCGTTTTCTATACTGCTTGCAAACTCGAAAGTATCTTTGCTCAAATCGTAAGTAGCGTCTACGGCTCCGTCTTCGAGCGCAACCGAATGTGCCGATACGGTAAACGTTTTGCTTGCCTTAACGGTACCGTCGATAAGCGCGTAAGCGACAACCGTGAACTGCGTATTTGCCGCAACCGATCTGTCTACGCTTACCACGCCTTTATAGTCTACGGTTATTCCGTTTACGGGCGTTTCGAGTTTATAGCCGAGAGCAAACTCTTTATAAACACTTCCCCCCCCCGTTTTATTTGCGGTTATTTGCAGAGTATTGCCCGCTTTTACGGAGTTTTCTTCATTAGTTATTTCCACTGCGGGTTTTTCGGTCGTGCCGACGTTGTTCGCGTTTTTGAGCGTAGGCGCGTAGAAATTGTTTATATTCCAGATATCTCTGTCAAAACCCGCATAAGTGTTTGCGGAATAATACTCATCGAGCGTTAGTCCGTTTGCAACATACGAAGTTTTAGCTCCGAAATATTTTCTGCCCGTCAAAGCGGAGACAAAAAAGCAATTCGTCATTTTGGTTTCCGCATTTACTCCGGAAGAAGCATCGTTGAATATAAAACCGTATGCGTTCTTATCTGCTCCATTTATACTTCCGTTCTCAACGTTATCAACGATTTTTCCTATCATAATGCAATTTTTAATGCTTGCGTTAGCGCCGTTTATAGCTTTTACGAAACCACCGTACATTGTGGGAGTTCCCGCAATTTCGATCGCCGAAATACAGTTCTCGACCATGCCCGCGCAAGTTCCGACAAAACTGCCGCCCCAAGCGTACGACGTGATTTTTCCTTCGATTTTAAGATTACGTACAACGGCGCCTTCTGCTATATCATAGAAA
>DBEXQE010000405.1:0-6539 GCA_048167245.1 Christensenellales bacterium
TTGTTTAATATTATTGACCTTGATTCAAAAAAATGATACAATTCGAATATGATACTCGACACCGAACAACTTATAAGAATAAAACCGTGTTTCTATTATAACCAATTCTACGACGCGTCTTTCGACATGAACATGCACCGCCACAACACGCTCGAGATCATGTACGTCGCGGGCGGCGATATGACGGTGGAATTTTTCGACGCGGTCGGCGCGAAAGAAAGCGTTAAAATAATGCAAGGTCAGTTCGTGCTCGTAAAGCCGAACCTCGTACACAAAATACTTTTCACGCAAAACGCGAAATCCAACGTGCTGAACGTGGAATTCGAGTGCCGCGACTCGCTCGTAAAAATAGAAAATATATTCTTTTCGAACGAGCTTACGACGGCTTTTCCGTCGGCGGCGAAATTGCACGAAAGTTTTTCGGACATTCTGATATTCAACGACACGAGCAACTTTTTGCAGACGCTCACGAATTTGCAGGAAATGCTGAAACTCGATTTATCCGAAAGTCAGTTCGAACTCGCGTACGCTCTGAACATAAGCCGGTTTATCATAAGTCTGATTCTCTGCGAACGGGTCCAATCGAAATACAACGAGGGCAACGTCTATATAAACAAAGCCATAATGTACATGCAAAAAAATATGCATCTCGATATAGACTTAAAGCAAATAAGCGCGGCGACGGGTTGCAGCGCGGCTTATCTCGAAAAACTCTTCAAAAAACACTACCGTTTAACAGTGAGCAAAAAACTGAACGAACTTAGGATCCGGCGCGCAAAGCACATGATAAAAGACTTTTCGCTCCTTATAAAAGACGTGGGCAAAACGGTCGGCTTTTCGAACATGCAGTCATTTATTAATAACTTCAAAAAGTTCACGGGACTGTCGCCCAACGAATACAGGCATAAAGTAAAGCTCGAATACAAAAATATCCGAGCTTACGAAAAATCGTCTTTCGACGAAAGAACTGTCCGTATTTCCGAAAAACGACAACATTAACGTTTGGCTGAAACAAAAGTATTCGCCACCGTACACGACAAAAGAACTTTTGTCGTATCTTTCGCATAACAATCTCTGCGGTTTTATTTTTATATCATAATTTCCAAGCGTAAATATCCGAAGGGCGATCGGAACTTTACAGTTCGGGCGTATCGGTGAAAGTTGCGGTAACTTTTTCTTCCGCGCCGTCGGACGAAAAGATAGCTATTTCGTTTTTGCCTTTTTTAAGGAACGGAACGGGAACGTACAGCGTTTTCTGCGGACCTTCGTCGTAGTTAAAGCGTCCTATGTTTTTGCCGTTTATCTCTATAAAGCCGCGACGCGCACCGTCTATTTTCACGAACGTATCGCTCGGCTCGTCCGCGGTAAAACTTCCCGAGCAGATCACGGGCAAGTCGGTTTTGCCGCAGTCCGAAGCGCCGACGCCCGCACTCGGGATACGATCGAAAGAGTACGTTTTCCAGCCGAACAGCGAAACGAACCCGAGCCGTGCGTTCGCGATCCCCTTGCGGTCGCAGATCTCCCGACCGTAGTTTATTCTTCCGCGGTTCTCGACGAGAATATCGAGCTTTTTCGCGCCGCCGAACGTGTTTACGGTAACTTCGGGATCCGTTTCGCCGCGCTCGAACACGGCAGTCTTTTCCCCGTCTATATAAACCGTCGCTCTGTCGGCTAAGCCGTCCAAATACAAACGCGCGTTTTCCATATTGTTCGGGATAACGGTCGAATACAGAATATAGCCGTAATTCTGCCCTATCTCTTCCATAAAGAGCGGGCAAGCCGACGCGACGGGCGTAGAAATCTTTTCTGTTTCGTCGAGCAAATATTTGCGGGTATTCAGTTCCACCGTACCGTAAGCGGCTTTTTTGCTCTCTTTTGCCGTTATCTCGGGAACGGCGACGCCGTATTTTACGAACGCTTCACGAATTTTATAATACGTTTCGGTTCTGTCGCCGGCTTCGGTGAGCGGCGCGCAGTAATCGTAGCTCGTAACGGTCGGCAGTATCTTGCCGTCATTGAAATTCGCTCCGTTCATAAAGCCGAAATTCGTCCCGCCGTGGAACATGTAAAAATTGAAATGCCACTCGTTTTTCAGGAACGGCTCGAAATCTTTCATTATATCTTCGGCAGTGCGCGTATGGTGCGGCTCGCCCCAATGGTCGAACCAACCGCTCCAAAACTCGGCGCACATCTTCGGCGTATTTTCCGAAACCACGTCGATCGCTTTCATCGCGGATTGCGTTTTGGATCCGAACGTCAGAAAAGGCAGACATTTTTCGGGCAGACTGCCGCTCACAACCATATTGTACCAAACGCCGTCCGCCGTGAACAGCACGCAGTCCGCCCCGCAATCGCGGTAAATCTCTACGAGCTTAACAAGATAGTCCTTATCGTTGCCGTAGCTGCCGTATTCGTTCTCGACCTGCATCATTATAACGTTCCCGCCGCGGCTCAAAAGGCACGGGCGCAATTTTTCAAACAGCGCGCGCAAATATCTTTCGACTTTTTCCACAAACGGCGGATAATTGCACCTTAGGCGCATATTGCCGTCTTTCAACAGCCACGCAGGCAAGCCGCCCGCTTCCCACTCGGCGCAGATAAACGGACCCGGGCGCACTATCGCGTAAAGCCCGAGCCGCCGAGCGATTTGCAGAAATTCGACTATATCGTTTTCGCCGTCGAAATCGAATTCGTTCTCTTTCGGTTCGTGCAGATTCCACGGCACGTAAGTTTCGACCGTGTTGAAACCGCACTCTTTGAGTTTGAGCAACCTATCGTACCAGTACTCTCTCGGCACGCGGAAATAATGCACCGCGCCCGAACGCACGGTAAACGGCTCGCCGTTTAGATAAAACTTGTCTTTTACGCACGTAAAATTTTCCATATCGCCTATACTTCCGCAAGCATTCTTCTTATTTTCGCCGCCGTTTCGGTCAACGCTTCCGCCGAATGCGGGTAATCCGTCCAACCGCTTATGCCGCCGTCCGCGAGAAACTTTTCCACTCTTTCGCGTCCGAGCTTCTTTTCGAGCGCGCAAAGCACAGCCCTGTCCTGCAACGCGTCGAAGAACACTTCGAGCCGGAGCGAATCCCACGCACCGCATTTGCCGGGATAAACGCAGAACGGATCTCCCGCGGGAAAATGACCGTCCCCGTCCGTTTCGTAAAACGGATCCACGGCGCGCGTAGACAGAGCCGTATTGTAAAAGTTGAAACCCCAGTGCAGAAAGCCTTTCGCTTCGTTCAGCCACAGCTGATACCCGAAAACTCTGTTGCGAGCGCTCGGCATGTTCAGAAAGCGGTTGGACAAGTTGTTTTTTCGGTTCGAACAGCAGTAATACGCGAATTCGTTGTCCGCGCACTTGCCGTCAAGGTGCGTAGTCGATACCACGGGAACGTCTATTATATCGCGCCCTGCGTCGGACACCGCGTCCATAAGTTTATAGCCGCTTATTATCGGGCGGATAGCGTCGTAGACTTCCTTGTACCGCGCTATATTGTCCTTCGTTGGTTCGTCGGAGATATGGAAATAAGTTTTTCCCGTAAGGTTTTTCTTTTTCAGCAAACTATCGACTTGCGTCAAGCACTCGCGCAAAAAACGCAGATATTCTTCGCCGGTACTCGACGTGTCCCAACCGAAAATTCGCTCGTAGCCGTTCTCGGTAGTAGCCATGATCTTCGGGCAGTGCGCCGCTCCCCACTGAGTCGCAAGGTGGCACATCTCGAAATATTTTATTCCGCGAGATAATGCGAAATCTATAAACTTTTCGAGTTTTTTCAAGTTAAACTTATAATTGCCGTTCTTTCTTTCGACTTCTATCAGCTGAACGTCGAGCCGCTCCCCGCCTATCTTCGTGTCGAGCGGCGGCGTGAACAGCGGAACGTAAAGCATATTGCTCCCGTGGCTCACATAATGCTCCAAAAAACTGTCGAACTTTTCGTAATACTCGTCGCTCCACGGCGTCAGGTTATAGTAATTCGCGATAGCGTCGTAGTGGAACCAATGCGTTACGGGAAAGTCCGTTTCGGGTACGCAGGCGTCAAGCACTTCGAGCGAATATTGCGTTTGAGCGAGCGTTTCGCCGTTTTCGCCGAGTAGCGTTAATTCAAGCTCGTGCTTTCCGACGGGCAAGCCGTTTTTATCGTGCACGGTCAGCCAGAACGCGACCCGTTTGTTCTGCGGGATATCCGCCGTCTTTTCTTCCGCGAGAATATCGGGATAGATCCCGCCGTCCTTTCCGCGCGAAAAAATAACGTAGTCGTCGGAGTCCACGTACATGGTAAGCACTGCGGGCACGCACTTTACGACCCGCACCGTTACGAATTCGGATATATCGCCCGCCACGACGAGCCGCGTTCCGTATATCTGAGAAAACTTTTCTTCCTTAACGGCGACCTGAAAATTATATCGTTCGTTTTTCAGCATAACGCCGCTATTTTGCGGAATATTCACCCCGCCGTCGGGGAATATCTTATCGAGCGAGCTTACCGTAATTATTTCCATAATATCAAGCATTTTGCGAGCATTCGCATTACGTGGAACGGGCCCTTGTACGTATGACCTTTGCACGGCGGGAGCGTCGGCGTTCCGTCGCGGTGCAGATATCCGAACCATTCGCCGTATTCCCTGTCGGAAAAGTGCGCGAAAGAATAATCGACGACTTTTTCGAAAATATCCGCGTACCGTTTTTCGCCCGTGGTCTTGTAAAGCATGAGCGACGCGATAGCCGCTTCGTTATGCGGCCACCAGAGTTTCATGTCGTGTTCGTACGCTTCGACGGGTTTGCCGAGCAGATCCTTAAAATAAGTTATGCCGCCGTACTCGTCGTCCCAACCGCGCGCAAACGCTTCGTCGAATATCTTTCCCGCGAACTCCGTCAAGTCCTTGTCGCCGCGCTTTAAGCCTTCTTCGAGCAGAAACCAACTGCATTCCATATCGTGCCCGGGGTTCACGACCCTGCACGGAGCGCTCTCCGAAACTATCTTATTATCCGCCGTAACGTTTTCGAGCATAGCACCGTACTCGTCGCTGTGAAAGCACTTTATATCCCCGATAAGCTCCGTCATTATGCGGTCGTAGTAGTCGTATCTTTCGCCGTCGTGAGAGCGCATGACCGAAGTTACGTTAAGCATGATCATAGGGTCGGCAAGCGACTTCAAGTCGCGCGTTTCGGCGCAGGACTTCGGCGTTATCTTATACGGGTCGCAAGACGGGTCTTTATACATTTTATAAACGAAATCGTAATACTTTTTCGCCGTTTCGAGATACGCCCTGTCCCCGCTCGCCGCGTAATATTCGGCGTTAGCGATTATATAGAACGTTTCGCTGAACCGATAGCGACGTTTGCGCAAGGGCTTTCCGTCGCGCGTTACCGTAAAATACATGCGCCCGTCGGACTTGTCCGTGCAAAATTCTCTCGCAAAGTCGATACAGCTTTTCGCGAACTTCAAGTACTCGGGATCTTTTTTTACGTTGTTGTACAGATACGAATAAGTCCAGCCGCACCGCCCCTGCATCCATACGCTTTTATCCGTAGAATAGATCTCGCCTTTGCGGTCGACGCAGTTAAGTATGCCGCCGAACTCGCTGTCGACGGAGTATTTGAGCCAGAACGGCGCGCAGGAATTCAAAAGTTCGTCCTTAAAAAGTTCGCGCGTCTTTTCGAAATATTTATCTTTGTAAGCAGTCATAAATACACCTCTATTTTTCTATTCGTCTTATTCTCGTTCTCGCGAGCGTACTGCCGTCCGTTTCGCCGCCCGCGCAATAGCCGAGCAAGATTGCCGACGGAGTTTCGCAAACGGCGCAATAGCAAAAGCCGCGCTCTTTATCCGTTTCGAGTTCTCCCGCGATCTCGAATTTTATTCCGTCCTTGCTCACCGCCGCGACAAGCGGAGTTCTCGCGCCCGTCCACGCGCGTTTTTCGCCGACCGTTTCGCTCCGCTTGTAGAAAAGCGGCACGGGGTTATAAACGGCGAAGAAAGTGCCGTCCGACAGCCTTTTGAGCGACATGGGCGACGGCGGGGAAGTGAACGCCGACGGTTCGGGATCGGTCCAACTTTTCGCGCCGTCCGAAGAAAACGCGACGTACTGCCGCCCCGAATTGTTCCGAAAATACGCAATGAGTCTGCCGTCGTCGAGCTCGGCGCAAACGGGTTCCTGCAAACCCGTGGTAAAGATCTTATGCGGCATTTCCGTTTGCCCCGCTTTGAAGAACGTTTTGCCGTCGTCCGTCGATTTCCAGAAAACGGCGACCGCGGGCGGCATTACGCGTTCGGTCAAGTTCTCGTGCGTGATATCTTTCGGCACGGCGTTCGTATCGCAAAACGCGGCGGGAATTATTACAGAGCCGTCTTTCAGTCTCAGCGCTCTGTCGTTGTTCACGACCGAAAAACCCGCGTCGGAAATGACTTCCGTTTCGCCGGAAAACGAAGTAAGATCTTTCGTTCTGCGCATAAACATGCGGCAATCGGTCTTTCCCGATTTTTTAAGGTAGAAAAGTCCTATCGAGCCGTCCCGCATTTCGAGAAGCGACACCG
>DBEXQE010000406.1:0-3546 GCA_048167245.1 Christensenellales bacterium
ATTGTCTGTTCTCTCTGTCTATGCGTTTGAACGACTTTCGCATATTCTTGAAAATGTACTCGACTATCTTGTCGTTATACTTTTCGGGAACGAAATCCGCTGTATCCAGAGTGTGCGCGAACGTCTCGTAATACTTTGCAAGACACTCGTTTATGAGCTTGTTTTTATTGTAGTTTATCATGCGACTTTGCTCCTTTTCTGATAGAAATTTTCCGGCAGCTCGTCGTCGTTCTCCGTCAGATACTTAATATATCCCTCACACGTCTGTTCGGTTGGTTCGGCGACAAAATAGTCGAAGTCTTGCTTCAAATGCCCGTCATAGAACTTAGGCTTACAGCACTTGCTATCGTAACAAGCGAACACGTTATAGTCCGCCGTTACCGTTTCTTCCGTATAGCAAGACTCGTCCTGCTTTCCGCTTAATAGGTATTTGTCGAACAGCGAGCTGTTCTCTATGTGCCGTATAAGCCAACGCAAACCGTTGATTTGCCCGTAGCCGTTATACGAAAGCTCCAACCGCATAATCTCTATGAACCTGCTAAGCTCCCGTATATTCACGTCGATCAGCATAGGTCTTTGCGTATCGAGCCAAATATCCAAGTCGTTATGACCGTGCTGCTCGTACCAGCGGCTTTGCCACTCCGGAAAATACATACTCATACGGCTGTTCAGATACTTTTGCGCTTCCGTTATGCAAATGCACTCAAACGGCAGATTAAAATGCGTCTCCACAAACGGATTTGCAAACCCCAAACGGTACGGGTTTATCCGCCGGCTCACTCTCGGGCTGTAACGGTATTTATGAAAAGTCATATCATAGTTCGCGCTTACGCAATGCTTAGGAACAGTCCGCATATTCTTAAAACCGCTTGCTTGCTTAAAAAGTATCTCGCGTTGCATATTCATATTCCGCTCCCGATCGAACGCCGTCTGCCTTGCTATATGCGTCATAAAACACGTCTTTCCCGTTCGCGGCGGCGCGAAGATTATGGTTATCATTGAGAGTCGTCCCCCTTGTCCTTAATCTTGCGAACAAGCGCGGCTATGCCCCTAAACGGCAAACAGATAAGCCAACCTAACCCCTTTAATATCCATAACAACGCTTGTCCGAAAGCCGGAAATATTATAGCAAGCAGCGGAAGTAAAATAAGCAACACTATACATAAAGCTATAAGTTTCCAGCCCCAAGCGGGAACGCCCGTTATCTTTTCGAGCCACTCCCATAAACTAAGCCGCTCATTCGTATTCTTATTACCGGGCTTATTGTCGCCCGTTACTTTGTCCGAAACTGCCCCTAAGTCGTACAGTTTTCCGCCCGTTACAAACTTTAACCTAAGTATCGTAACGTCGGATACTTTCGTTCCGCGCCAGCCGCCGTATTGATGTTCTAACGTTGCGACTTGCTGTTTTACTTCCGTTTCGTAAAAACACAATACCCATTTCGTGTTTTTTATGCTCTCTTTCGTTTCGTCTTTCAGCCCGTCGGTTTTAAGAAACTCTTTCGTACTCTGTATTCTGTTCCACTCATACTTTTTCGCAAATAATCCGTCTGCGGCATTGCCGCCTTTCTCCGTTCCGTATATTGTTACGGGATTGTGCGTAACGGGTTCGTCCATATAGTGCAACGTAGGATTCGAGCCGTACATTTCATAGGTTTGCGTTCGAAACGACACATCGGCTTCCTTTAACGTATCTATCGGCAGATCGGTATCGAAAGCTATATAATGCACGTCGGTGTACTTATAAAGCGGCTCTATGAAAAAGAACTTTAAGCCGTCGGAATATCTCAAAAAATCCACATACGGATTTTTTATCGTTATGACCGTCGTTTCCGAATATCCGTAAGAAACGTTTCCGTTTTCCGTAACGGCAGTAAACAGTTTTCCGACGGGATACGCCACGCCGTTTTTAATATTGTCGTTGCCCGTTCCCGAATCTATGCTTGCGTTAAACTCGCGGTATATGCTCGTTATATTGTAGTAACGCGCGCTTTCGTCTTTGACTTTAATGCCGTCCGCTCTATACTTGCAAAACACGCCGTCGCAGGAGAGCAAAGACAACTCGTACAATCTTGTTCCCGTCGCGCTCTCGGACAACGACATATTTATATTCGTGGCTACAAGGTATTGAGTTCCTTGACTCGGTTGGTACGTATACACGAAAAGTTCTTTTTCTTCGCTTTCGGCTATTTGTATGACTTTTACGGAGTAATCTTTCGGATCGTCGGGATAATCCGCAATATTAAACGATTCGTCTTTTTGTAAGTCCGCGAGCACACTCGAATATCCGCTCTCGGCATAAACGAACGAAATACTTTGTATGCCGCAAACCGTACCGAACAATAATAACAGAACGATGAAAACGCATATACACGGGTTATATACTCGCTTTGTCATAATCGCACCGCCTTAAAACTCTATATTTCCGTTACTTATAGACAAACTTGTTACTCCCGCATAGTTTATACACCCCGTGCAAACGAAATCCGTAGAATAGGTATATGTTCCGCGACTTCCTTTAATATCTACGCAAAACGAACCCAAGCTCGGCTCTTGAATATTTGAAAATTGCGACGCTATCCAATCCGTCGTCTGATCTCTGAACATTTTGTCGTTCACTCTGCCGAGATAGTACCAATTAAATATAGTGTGCGAATAATCTAGATACAGGAACGTAATATTGCCGTATGTAGTATTTTCAAACCCGAAATAATCTCCCGTGGGATGACCGTCCGCAAGCTTCAAAAGTCTCTCCGTAGTAGGCGGAGTATAACGCACCGTTGCCGAAAAACTGTCTTGTATCGTGTAGACGGAACTTGAATTATACTGTACGTTCACGTTTCCGCCCGGACCTATTCCGTTGGGATTTATATTGTACTTGACATTCGTAGTACCGCCGAGATTACATTCGAGATTCCCGAAACTAAGGCTTACGTTATCCACTTTTTGAACATAATCTACCGTACATTGCGCCGTCGCGCTCGGATTGTCTCGGCTTACCGCCACTACCTTTATTTGCGAACCGAACGCTTGGCGGCATACCAAATTGGCTTTAAGCGAACCGTTGGTTGTGGGATTAACGGTTACGTAGTCCGTAACGTTCTTTCCGCTTGCGAATCCGTTGTTGCCGTCTATCCACTCGACCGACCAATCCACCGCCGTATTTGTCGCAGTATCCGGCTGAACGCTCGCGGTCAAAAGAAACGCCGTATCCGACTGCGTGCTTATTCCGTTAGCCGCATACGCAGAGTACGGCAGTTTGACGCTCGCTAACGTTATTCCGTTATTGCTCGTATCCGAAATTACCGCATTTCCGTCGTTGCTGTCTTTTAAGTTTGCGGAATTATCTTCATCGGGGCTGTTCGGCTTATTCGGATTGTTCGGGTCATTAGGCAGAACCGTATTTTGCTCCGTCCCCTTAAACCACGTTTTGACGTTCCAATTCCGAAACCCAGACGAGCCTATACAAAGGACTATAACCAACGCAAACGCGAGTATTAACCCTACGTAGCTGTATAATGTTGCTTTTTTCATTGTCGTATTTTCT
>DBEXQE010000407.1:0-1511 GCA_048167245.1 Christensenellales bacterium
AAAAAACTTATATAACATTTCTATAAAGATAATTTAAGCGATTTCTCGACTGCGCTACGCTCCGCTCGAAATACTCGCCTGCGGCTCGTGGCGTTCGCGTCTGCGACGCTCGGCTAAGGACAGAAATGTACCTAAGGCGGCGGAGACGGGTTGCGGATTTTCTTTGGCAGTTGACGTGCAAGCGAATGAGTGTACTTTGGCGTACTCGATACTCGCTTCGCTCCGTGGCGTTCGCGCTTCGCGCTCGGCTACGAGCTTGCACGGCAAACGTAGCGGAAAGACGCGCTCCGTATACGCCGCCGAAGATTTATTTTATGTCCATGCTTGCCAAAAACCTATCGAACGCCGCGACGCCTTTTTCGTCCTTTTTGAATACGGCGGTATTATCGAGAATACCTTCGCAGACGCGGTTGATCTCGTCTTTGATATTAAGCTGAGCTTCGACCTGCGAGAGCTTAGCCGTCCCCGACTCTTTTACGAGCTTTTCGATAAACGGTTGCAGCGGCAGGAGTTTTTCGTCGAGTTTCGCCGCGCTGTACTTGACTTCTTTCGTCAGGAACTTTTCTATTTCGGAAAGCTGAGCGTCGAGACGACCCGGCAGGATAAACAGACCCATAGCTTCGATAAGTCCTATCGCTTCGGACTTTATCGGGAAATATTCGGGGTGGCTGTGGAAAATGCCTTCGGGGAATTCCTTGCTCGTGCGGTTGTTGCGCAAGATGAGTTCAAGGCAATATTTGCCGTCGGGCAACTTTCTCGCTATCGGCGTTACGCTGTTATGCTGAGCGTCGGTCTTTGCTATGATATCCACGCTTTCGTCGGAGTAGTCCGCCCATGCGTTGAGAATACTTTCGGCACATTCGGCGAGATTTTCTTTGTTCGTGTACGACATACGGATGACCGAATTGTACCAATCGACTATGCACATATCGATATACGGGAACTTTTCGGACTTTATTTTTCTGAGCGCGGGAGCCTTGTGCATCGGGAGCTGTTTCAATCCGCCCTGGAAGTGGTCGTGCGTCAGAATGGAGCCGCCTATTATCGGCAACGCCGCGTTGCAACCTATAAAATAATTCGGCATGAAGTCGATGAAATCGAGCAGTTTATCGAGCGTGGAGCGGTCGACTTTCATGGGCGTGTGTTCGTTGTTTACCGCGATACCGTGCTGATTGAAGTACGAGTACGGCGAGAACTGCCAGAACCACTCTTCGCCGCCGAGCGTCATCGGGATAGTTCTGAGCGTCTTGCGGCAATGCGTCGAGCCGTTCGAAAAACCTTCGTTCTCCTTGCAGATCATGCAATCGGGATACGCTTTCGCCTTGTTGTCGAGCATTTTCGCCGTAGCCTTGTTACTGCGCTCGGGTTTGGAAAGGTTTATAGTGATCTCGAGCTTGCCTTTCGTCCCCTTTGCTTCCCAATGCTTGTTCTTCGCAATGCGCGTCTGCTTGATATAGTCGCTCTTTATAGAGTAATCGTAGAGCCAATCGAACGCTTTCGCGGGGCTTTTC